>NZ_BJEB01000011.1 GCF_005405445.1 Paucilactobacillus nenjiangensis | reverse complement strand
TGACCCGTTGGTCAAGTGGTTAAGACACCGCCCTTTCACGGCGGTATCATGGGTCCGAATCCCATACGGGTCACTTTCATGGAGGATTAGCTCAGCTGGGAGAGCGTCTGCCTTACAAGCAGGATGTCACAGGTTCGAACCCTGTATCCTCCATAATAATGGGTTCCACATCTCATTATTTAATAGTATCAACCGAATAATTTGGCTCGGTAGCTCAGTCGGTAGAGCAATGGATTGAAGCTCCATGTGTCGGCAGTTCGATTCTGTCCCGCGCCATTGATGGAGGGGTAGCGAAGTTGGCTAAACGCGGCGGACTGTAAATCCGCTCCTTCGGGTTCGGAGGTTCGAATCCTCTCCCCTCCATTTTTTATAGGGATATAGTTTAATGGTAGAACTATGGTCTCCAAAACCATCAGTGGGGGTTCGACTCCCTCTATCCCTGCTTTTTAATATTTTGGCGGTATTGGTGAAGTGGTTAACACACCGGTTTGTGGATCCGGCACGCGTGGGTTCGATTCCCACATACCGCCCTTGATTGGGTTTGAGCCAAGTAGTGATGAAGATTGTAGACTTTGACTCCATCGTCATTTTCAACGGTTTGTAATTCCAATCGTAGGTATTTGATGGTGGTATAGCCAAGTGGTAAGGCAGAGGTCTGCAAAACCTTTATCACCGGTTCAAATCCGGTTACCACCTTTAGTACTTACGCTATCTTGCCGCTGTGGCGGAATTGGCAGACGCGCTGGACTCAAAATCCAGTTCCTTCACGGGAGTGTGGGTTCGACCCCCACCGGCGGCATAGATGGTTAGTTAAATCGATAGTGTAATGCTTAAATAAAAAAGACTTCGTAGCTATCTGCGAGGTCTTTTTTATTATTATTAGACAAAATAAAAAATCTCATCACTAAGTATGAGATTATCGTGCATGAACTAATTACTCCACCGTGTTTGGCTATGGCTAGGGAGAAGCATAAGAATAAGGAACCATATTGTACCAAGTAATGGAATGATTTGAATTACAATCCACCAGCCTGAACGGTCTGTATCATGTAAACGGCGGACGGTGACAGTCCAGTTAGCTAGCCAAACTAAGAACGCGATAAAGCGAGTCCCTAAAGAATAGTTAAGATCAGCGAAGTTGTAGATTTCTGTAATCGGATGACCGACAATGTTCTGAACAACAGCTGCCGCAATAAAGGCAATAATGGCATTAATAATAGCAGGCCACCAATATTCAGAACGAGTTGCGGTACCTGAGAAGTTTAAAATGTTACTCCAATACTTTTTGTATGCATTCATCAATGTTACACCTCCAATCGATAATTTATAATAGGTCATTAAATAGTTTAGCAAAGTTTTGGCTTGATTACTATTCTCGACTACGACATCCACTAAAAAACACGCATTGTGGAAATTTGGTTTCAATTTTCATTTAAATATTCGTTCAAAATGCTCAAAATTATTTTAAAATTTTTATTTGTGAGATTTGTTTGCAGAACTGATTTTTTGTTTATTGAATGACAAGAGAGGGCAAATCGGGGCCTAGCATAGGGTTAGAAATTTGAGTAACTGACCACAGGAAACTTGAAATCGAAATTTTTGACATTTGCTTTTATCACTATATATGGTAATTCAAAATAAATGTAGACACAACATATTGTGTTATTTTGCAAAATGATTTACTATAGGCTTACTGAGATAAATGAAAGTGAGTGGTTCCAATGGACATTACAAGAGATCGGATAGATCAATTAAACGATTTAAAAGAGATTAAAGTTGAAAAACGAGATGGCTCAATGTCATCATTTTATTCATACAAAATTGATTTCGTGCTACATAAACTAACGACAGATATTCAAACCATAAACGAAGTTGAAGAAACACTCTACGGTGAATTAAGTGGTACCGCCGAAGTTAAAACCTCTGAAATTGCAGATATGATCGTCAACATCTTGGACGGCTTAGATCAAGATGTTTTAGCACAGGACTATGTAACTTTCTATCAAAAGGAAGTTCAAAGTTTCAAAAATGCAACAAATGCTGAAGCTCGTCTACAAAAGTTGTTTGATAAAAACTCAAGTGTTGTGCATGAGAATGCGAATAAGGACAGTCGGGTCTTCAATACTCAACGTGACCTAGAAGCCGGTGCAGTTAGCCGCGCGATTGGGTTAAAGATGTTACCTAAGGTCGTTGCGCAAGCACACTTACGTGGAGATATTCACTGGCACGATTTAGACTATTCACCAGTCACACCGGAAACTAACTGTTGCTTAATTGATTTTGATGAAATGCTTACCAATGGATTTAAAATTGGGAATGCTTGGGTGAGTTCACCTAAGTCAATTCAGACAGCCACTGCCCAAATGTCACAAATTATTGCTAATGTTGCTTCATTACAATATGGTGGTTGTTCCGCTAATCGAGTTGATCAATTATTAGCTCCTTACGCGCAACTTAACTATGATAAGCATATGGCGGATGCTGAAAAATGGATTACTGCAGATAAGCGCGAAGCCTTTGCTAAAGAAAAGACTATTAAAGATATCTATGATGCGATGCAAGCCCTCGAATATGAGATTAACACCTTGTATTCGTCACAAGGCCAAACACCTTTTACGACCGTTAATTTTGGCTTAGGAACTAGTTGGATTGAACGTGAAATTCAAAAAGCTATTCTTAAAGTACGGATTAAAGGATTAGGCAAGGAACATCGGACTGCAATTTTCCCTAAGTTAGTTTATACAGTTAAACGTGGTCTTAATTTGGATGTGACTGATCCTAACTATGACGTTAAACAACTAGCACTTGAATGCTCAACAAAACGGATGTATCCAGATTTGTTAATGTATGACAAAATCGTTGAATTGACTGGTAGTTTCAAAACTCCAATGGGCTGTCGTTCATTTTTACAAGGATGGAAAGATGATAATGGCGTTGAAGTGAACTCAGGTCGTATGAATTTAGGCGTTGTCACTGTTAATTTGCCTCGAGTTGCCATTGAAGCAAAGGGGAACAAGGATCTTTTCTGGGATATCTTTGAAGAAAAAATGGATATCTGTCACCAAGCTTTGGAATATCGGATTGAACGGACGAAGGAAGCCGAACCAGAAAACGCACCATTACTATATATGTATGGCGCATTTGGCAAACGATTGAAGTCTACCGACAATGTTGATGATGTCTTTAAAAATGGTCGTGCCACAGTTTCTTTAGGTTATATCGGTATCTATGAAACTTGTACCTTATTTTATGGGGACGGTTGGGAACAAAATGCTGAAGCGCGTGCTTTTGCTGAATCAGTCGTTAAACACATGTATGAACACTGTAAAGACTGGGCAGCTGAAAGTGGGTATCATTATAGCCTCTACTCAACACCAGCAGAATCATTGACGGATACTTTTGCGCAAGCTGACCTTAAGAAGTTCGGTAAAATTGAAAACGTGACTGACAAGGAATACTACACGAATAGTTTCCATTACGATGTCCGTAAACATCCATCACCATTTGAAAAGTTATCCTTTGAAGAAGTCTTTCCAAAATATGCTTCAGGTGGATTTATCCATTATTGTGAATATCCAAGTTTGCAAAACAATCCAAAAGCTTTGGAAGCAGTTTGGGACTGGGCTTATGATCACGTTGGTTATTTAGGCACCAATACTTCAATTGATCAATGTTTTGAATGTGGCTTTACTGGCGACTTTAAGCCAACTGCCAAGGGATTTGTCTGTCCACAATGTGGTAATCACGATCCAAAGACTTGTGATGTTGTCAAAAGAACTTGTGGTTATTTAGGTAACCCACAACAACGGCCAATGGTCCACGGTCGTCACGTCGAGATTTCGTCACGTGAAAAACACATGAATGGAGAGATGATTAAGAATGCCGCAGCACATGAAAGAGCCAAACAATCCGATGCCCAAAGAATGGCTGGCGAGCGAGCATAGTCTCCAAAAGATTGCCAGTTATAAACCATTTAACTTTGTTGACGGTGAGGGAGTGCGCTGTAGCCTGTATGTCAGCGGATGTTTGTTTAATTGTCCGGGCTGCTATAACGTAGTGGCTCAGAACTTTAATTATGGTCATGAATACACGCAGGAACTGGAAAATCAGATTATTGAAGATTTGAGTCAATCTTACGTACAAGGTTTGACGCTGTTAGGTGGCGAACCATTCTTGAATACCCAAGTTTGTCTGAAACTCCTCAAGCGGATTCGTAAGGAATTTGGCGATACTAAGGATGTTTGGTCTTGGACTGGTTATAAGTGGGATGAATTGATGCAAGAATCCGATGATAAACTCGAAATGTTGTCCTATGTCGATATTTTAATCGATGGCCGTTTCTTAGAAGCCAAAAAAGATCTCACTTTACAGTTCCGTGGTAGTAGTAATCAAAATATTATTGACGTCAAGAAGTCATTAGCCCAAGATAAAGTAGTTATTTGGGATAAATTAGTTAAATAGTTCGATTTAAGCACTCGCAAATGATGATTTGCGGGTGCTTTTTTGCCGTTTTGACTCGCTTTTGAACGATTTATTGGGATTTCTCTGTAATATTTTTGAAATTTTTCAATTAAAAAATGAAAAATACATTAGTAAATACCTATTAA
This sequence comes from Paucilactobacillus nenjiangensis, assembly GCF_005405445.1. Classification (GTDB taxonomy): domain Bacteria; phylum Bacillota; class Bacilli; order Lactobacillales; family Lactobacillaceae; genus Paucilactobacillus; species Paucilactobacillus nenjiangensis. The sequence continues at coordinate 37,329 of NZ_BJEB01000011.1, read as the reverse complement.
ATCAGCAATTTTCACATTTAACACTCAGACAAAGAATGAAAATCGGTCAAAAAGAACAGTTTTGTAATAATTGAAATTAACATAAAATTAAGGGCTTTATACATGCGGTAGATTTAAACATGGATAACGTATTTGCCGGAGTTGTCATATTTTGTGAATCAAGAGACCGCTTTCTTGTTGATATCAGCAACGTGTCAACTGATTAATTAAATTGGCATAATAGCAATAGGTAAAACAATTTACTTATTTGATGAAAATGTGCATTTTTGAACAAACTCGAACGAACATTGGTATTTCCTTCGTTTTTATTTCAAACAAAACAAAACGCCAGAAAACGGATAAAATCCCGACATATGTTTGTAATGTTTATCCTGTAAAGTTATCACCGTTGCATAAGCAAAGCACAAAGAAAAAGGATGGTTTTTTAATTTATGAATTTTAAGAAGAACGCACTCAAGTTCTCTGTTGCAGTAGCAGGCGCAGTTACATTAGGTTTCGCCGCTACATCTATTCAAGCAAACGCTGACGAGATTTACACAGTTAAATCAGGCGACACGCTTTCAGGCATTTCATTCACTTACGCTAACGATTACAGCTTAATTGATTCACTTGCCTCAAACAACAACATTGCAGACAAGAATTTAATTTATGTTGGTGAACAACTAATGATCACTGACAACGGTACAATTCGCGAAGCTACTGATCAAGAAGTAGCTACGACACCAGCTGCTGACGAAAGTGCCACAGCATCAACTGATACTACTAGTTCAGCTGCTACTAGTTCAGCTGCTACTAACACTACATCAACAACTACCACTACTGATACAACTTCAGCTTCTTCAACTTACACAAGCAATGTGTCAGGTTCAGAGGCTGCAGCTAAAGCATGGATTGCTAACAAAGAATCTGGTGGTTCATACACTGCTTCAAACGGTCAATACTATGGTAAGTATCAATTGAGTTTATCATACCTAAATGGTGATACCTCAGCTGCTAACCAAGAAGCCGTTGCTGACAATTACGTAACAAGCCGTTACGGTTCATGGGTTGCCGCACAAACATTCTGGCAACAAAATGGTTGGTACTAAAATTTAGTACACTTAAGACGTCATTTCGATGACGTTTTTTTTTTTTCGATTTTTATTCAAACTACCAGTTGACAAAACTTATAAATCCAAGTACCATAATAACAATCGAAAAAATTAAAATACGATGAAAAGATGAGTAGAAAAGTGGATTTCGCTGAGAGAGTTCCCGCGTTGGTGAAAGGGAATCGAAAGACATTTTCGAATATGGTCTTGAAGTGTGGACGACTGAGTGTGAACAAGGTAGTCATGGGGACGCCCATTACAGCGTGAGGGTATGCAGTACTTAAACCACAACTATGTGGCACGGTATCAGTACCCAGTGAGGGATATTCGTGTGAACGGTATCTAAATCAAGGTGGTCACACGGCAAGTCGTCCTTATCTATGCAATTAAGCATGGATAAGGACTTTTTTTTTGGAAAAACATAGTTCATTCACATCAATACAAGGGGAATATTAACATGACAACTAAAACAAAAGCACAACCAAATCGTTACGATATCGTCGGGAGTTTCTTACGGACACCAGAATTAAAAGATGCAACAGCCAAGTTCCGTTCAGGCGAACTTAACCAAGGAGAATTCAAAGTTATCCGTCAAGAACAAACCCAACAATTAGTTGAAAAAGAAGTTGCCCACCGTTTAAAAGATGTGACCGATGGCGAATTCAATCGTAGTTGGTGGCATTTGGACTTCTTATGGGGCTTGAACGGTGTCGATAAGTATGACTATAAAGAAAGCTACAAATTTGAAGGTGCGCATACGCGGACTGATAATGCAGAATTGACTGGTAAAGTTAGTTTCAATCCAGACCACCCATTTTTTGAAACGTTTGAATATTTACAATCAATTACTCCAGATGGGGTAACACCTAAGCAAACAATCCCATCCCCAACCATGTTATTCCGAGATAATCGTTCTGATAATTGGCCAAATTTCTATGACACGCGTGAAGCTTATTTGGATGATTTAGCCAAAGCTTATCATCTGACAATTCTTCATTTTTATGAATTGGGCGCACGTTATGTCCAAATTGATGACACTACTTGGGCATTTTTAATTAGTAAGTTGAACGAAACTAAAGACGATCAAACTGAACATGCAAAATATGTGAAATTGGCAGAAGAAGGCGTTCAAGTTATCAATGCTGCAATTGCAGACTTGCCCGAAGATTTGACCGTCACCACCCATATTTGTCGCGGTAACTTCAAATCAACTTTCTTATTCTCTGGTGGATATGAAGCCGTGGCCCAATATTTAGGTCAATTGGATTATGATGAATTTTTCCTTGAATATGACAACAATCGTGCAGGGGACTTAAGTCCAATCAAAACTATTTGGAACAATCGCCCAAATACTATTATTGTACTTGGCTTGATTACATCAAAAGATGGTCAATTAGAAGATCGCAAACAAGTGATTCACCGCGTCAATGAAGCGACTGAATTTGTACCCTTAGAAAACTTAGCTATTTCAACACAATGTGGCTTTGCTTCAACTGAAGAAGGTAATGCCATTACGGAAGCTGACCAATGGGCCAAAATTGATCTCGTAAAATCAATTGCTGATGAAATTTGGAAATAAACACTAGAGGAGAGAATTAACATGACTGAAACACAAACATTTACTAAACGAACAACGGCACCTTTTAGATTTGATGTGGTCGGAAGTTTCTTACGTCCAACCACCTTGAAAAATGCGCGGGCCAAATATGCTGACGGCGAAATTACCGCTACTGACTTAAAAAAGGTTGAAGATGAAGCGATTATTCATTTGATTAAGCAAGAAGAAGCAGCTGGCATTCAATCAATTACTGATGGCGAATTTCGTCGTAGTTGGTGGCACCTAGATTTCTTCTGGGGCTTGCAAGGTGTTAAAAAAGTAGTCGTTGATAAAGGCTATGTCTTTAACGATGAAGAAACACGTGCTGAAACATCTGAGTTAACCGGTAAATTGAGTGGCGAATCACATCCATTTGTCGAACATTTTAAGTTCTTACGGGCTCATTTAGCTGACCCAGCCACTGCTAAACAAACGATTCCCGCTCCGGCGCAATTTATAGCTGAATTGCATCGACCAGAAAACATTGAGTCGACCCGTAAATTCTATGCGACTGATAAAGAATTAATCGCTGATATCGCCGCAGCTTATAAGAAAGTTGCTTTGGATTTATATGATGCTGGTTTACGCGTACTCCAAATTGACGATTGTACCTGGGGGATGTTGGCTGGTTCACACGCTGGTGCTAAAACTGGGGATGGCGCTGGTCAAATTGCTCAAGAAAAATTAGATGCAGCCAAGGAACTATATGTCACAGTCAACAATGCTTTTCTTGAAGGATTACCTGAAGATTTGATTGTGACCACACATGATTGTCGTGGTAACTATCATTCAACTTGGGCGTCAGCCGGTGGTTATGAAAGTGTGGCAGAACCACTATTCACTCGTGAAAAAGTTGCTGCTTTCTTCTTGGAATATGATAATGATCGTTCTGGTGGCTTTGAACCATTAGCCAAAGTTGGCGATAATCAAATCGTTGTTTTGGGCTTAATTACAACTAAGAATGGTGAACTAGAAGATAAAAATGCTGTCATCAATCGTATTCATGAAGCTGCAAAATATGTCCCATTGGACCGCCTAGCCCTCAGCACACAATGTGGCTTTGCTTCTACTGAAGAAGGCAATGTAATTACTGAAGACCAACAATGGGCTAAGATTGCATTAGTTAAAGAAGTTTCTGAAGAGGTTTGGGGAAAGTAAAAAGCAGAGTGCTGAAATCAATCGGGAACACCTGAGCTTCTAACTGTAAAGTGACGATTCAAGTGATTTACTTGGATGGTTATTTTAAGTTAGGTGAGGGTGTTGATTGAATGAGCACGTTTAAAAAGCAGAGTGCTGAACACATCGATAATTCGCGAGCTTCTAGCCTAGATTATCGAAAGATTACGGGTGAAGCACGTTCTGAATCACAAATAGCACCAAAAAATGAGAATCCAGTCGGATTCTCATTTTTTATGTCGCATTATCGGTGAAAATATAGCCAAAGCCACGGGCAGTTTTAATCCATTTTGGATTTTGTGGATCGGTTTCGATTTTATCTCGGATATGGCTAATGTGGATATCGACCATCCGGGAAGTCCCCATGATGTCGTATCCCCAAACGCCTTCCAGTAATTGATCACGACTTAGGACTTGGTTGGGATGATTGACAAGGTACTGAAATAATTTAAATTCTTTGGGAGTTAAGCCTAAATCTTCACCATTTCGTGAAACCGAATAGTGGTGAGTATCAACAATCAAATCATGAAACTTCACTAAGTGTGAAATGTCTTTGGATTGTGATGACTCATCATTATCTTCGTCAAAATTAGTGGTGATTTGGTCATAAACCCAAACGCGTTGTTTAATAATGCGCATCACATCGGCTAAATTGGTTTTATTGGCAACTAAATCATCAATAAACAATTCTGATAACTGATCTGCCATTGAGCTATTAATTTCACTGTAAAGAACGATGATGGGTCCTTTAATTCGAGGCCTTAATTGTTTCAAAGCCTCAAGACTGGCCTTAAAATCTAAACTGTCTAAATCCCAAACAATTGCTTTAATCCGTTGTTCGGCTGCCGTTCGGATGGCAATATTTGCTTGGACAGTATTATTCACAAACCAGCCGGCCTGATTTGCGACTTCATTTAATGAAGTGAAAAGTTCTAATTTATTCGTCATTAGTAATATTCGATCTGCCAAAATTGATTCCCCTCAAATCTGCCAAATTTTCCTACATCTTATTTATCCCACAAATGTAAACGAATGTCGATACATTTACCTTTTATTTACAAAGCTATCTTTACGGCATTTTTACCTAAAGAATATTTTAGTTTTACATCGGCTACATATACTTTAGGTGCCGGTAAAGGAAAACACAAAAAAGAGGATAGAAAAATGAAACGAATAATTGGATTAGTATTTTCACTCACGATGGCAGCGCTCTTGATAGCAGGTTGTTCCAGTAAAAGTGCTGCACAATCAAGCAAGTTAACAATCGTTGGATCCACGGCCCTGCAACCATTAATTGAACAAGCGGCTAAACAATATCAAGAAAGTAACTCAGGTGCTTCGATCACTGTCCAAGGTGGCGGCTCTGGGACTGGCTTAAGTCAGATTCAAAATGGCTCCGTTTCGATTGGTAATTCAGATGTGTTCGCCTCGCAGGTTTCCGGGATTAATACTAAGAAAATCGTTGATCATAAAGTTGCAGTCGTTGGAATTACGCCTGTCGTTAATCCAGATACAGGAGTTACAAACTTATCGATGCAACAGCTCCAAGATATTTTTACCGGCAAAGTTACGAACTGGCAAGAAGTTGGTGGCAAAGACAGAGCCATTACAGTTATTAATCGTGCAAAAGGAAGCGGAACACGGATTACATTTGAGCAAAGTGTGATGAATGGACAAACGGCGATTAAATCGCAAGAACAAGACTCCAATGGAACCGTTCAAAAATTAGTGTCTACGACTTCAGGATCAATTAGTTATGTGGCCTTCTCTTACGTAACGGCCAAACTGCAAGCAGTATCAATTGATAATGTGAAGCCCACTGATGCGAACGTTAAAACTAATCAATGGAAAATTTGGGCTTATGAACATATGTATACCACTAAAAAAGCAGACGTATCTACCAAGAAATTTATTAAGTATGTCGAATCTGCCAAAGTGCAAAAGACGCTTGTTAAGAAATTAGGGTACATCAGTATTCAAGATATGAAGGTCACTAAAGATGCAGCAAACCAAGTGAAATAGATTTCTAGGAGCTCTGGGGATGTTTACTATTCTTGGAGCTTTTACATATTTACAACTTCTTTACATGAAGCAAACATTAATTTTACACTCGTCATTTATACTTAATTCGAAATCTTGGATTAGTAACAATGAAAGAGGTTAGGTCATGAAAAAAACTCTCACACTCGTTGGAGCAATGTTGGCATTATTATTATTAATTACTGGATGTGGAAAAAGTAAGAATCAGGATACAAAGATGACAATTGTCGGTTCAACGGCTTTACAACCGTTAGTTGAGCAGGCGTCGAGTCAATATTCAGAAAAGAACTCGAATATTTCAATCACGGTGCAAGGTGGGGGCTCTGGAACGGGACTCAGCCAAGTTCAAAGTGGTGCAGTGGTTGTTGGTGATTCGGATGTGTTTGCTGAACAAGCTTCGGGAATTAAAGCGTCAGAATTAACCGATCATCAAGTTGCGGTCGTTGGGATTGTGCCGGTTGTGAATCCTAAAAGTGGAATCAAGAATTTATCCATGAAACAACTGGAAGGTATTTTTACCGGTAAGATTACTAACTGGAAACAGGTTGGTGGTAAAAACGAAAAAATAATTGTGATTAATCGAGCTCAAGGTAGCGGAACTCGCTTAACGTTTGAACAACAAGTGTTGGGTAACAAAACGGCGGTTAAGTCTCAAGAACAGGATTCAAATGGCACCGTGCAACAAATTGTTGGGAGCACGCCGGGCGCAATTAGTTATGTCTCGTTTTCATACGTGAATAATAAAATTCAACCACTCTCAATTGATAACGTGAAACCAACCGCAAAAAATGTGGCAACAAACGCTTGGAAGATTTGGTCATACGAGCACATGTATACGCAAAAAAAGGTCTCGGACAAGGCAGCTGATTTTATTAAATATATTCAGTCTGAATCAGTCCAAGATGGATTAGTAAAGCAGCTTGGATATATCAGTATTCATGATATGCAAGTGTCGAAAGATGAAAATAATCAAGTAACGGACAAGTAGGGGGCAGACTGATGGATGAAATTAAAGATCGACTCTTAAAACCATCGAAAGCAACTAAGCAAGATCAACGTGGGCGGATGATTAGTTATTTAAGTATTGGATTGATTGCGATTCTAGTGATTTCAATTTTATACTTCATCGCGACTCGTGGTTTATCAATGTTCTTTAACGATGGAATTAAAGTCTCAGATTTCTTATTTAAAACGGATTGGAATCCGGGCAAAAAATTGGTTGGAGCATTACCAATGATTGTGACGTCTTTTGGAGTGACGTTATTAGCAGCCTTAATTGCGACGCCATTTGCTATTGCCGTCGCTTTATTTATGACAGAATTTGCTCCTAAGCGCGGGGCACGTTTCTTACAAGTCGTGATTGAATTGTTAGTCGGCATTCCTTCTGTCATTTATGGACTAATTGGTTTGGCGGTGGTTGTTCCAGCGATGCGAATCATGTATGGCGGGACTGGTTTTGGTATCTTAGCCGGGGCAGTAGTCCTGTTCGTGATGGTGTTACCAACCATCACATCATTGACCGTGGATGCATTAAAGGCGGTCCCATCACATTATCGTCAAGCGTCACTAGCATTAGGAGCCACGCGTTGGCAAACTATTTATAAGGTCATCTTACGGGCTGCCACGCCTGGCATTTTGACTGCGGTGGTCTTTGGGATGGCGCGCGCGTTTGGTGAAGCGCTAGCTGTACAAATGGTGATTGGAAATGCCGCAATGTTACCACATAATTTGGTATCACCATCGGCGACCTTGACCAGTCAATTAACCATGGGAATCGGTAATACGATTATGGGCACATTACCAAATAACGCTTTGTGGTCATTAGCACTCTTACTCTTAATTATGGCCCTTGTCTTTAACATCTTAGTTAAATTAATTGCACGCAAAGGGAGGATTAAATAATGAATGCTAAAAGAAATGATCACTTAGCAACTGGTATTATTTATGCCCTAGTTGGAATCGTTGTAATTATCTTGTTTGGGTTAATTGGTTATATTTTAGTGTCTGGAGTTCCGCATTTATCATGGCACTTCTTAACTAGTCCCTCGAAGTCATTTGCCGCTGGTGGTGGAATTCGTGATCAGTTGTTTAATTCAGTTTATCTTTTAGTACTGACGCTGTTAATTTCGTTTCCATTGGCACTGGGAGCAGGAATTTATTTATCCGAATATGCGCCTGATAATTGGTTAACAAGTTTGATGAGAACTGCCATTGAAGTCTTAAGCTCATTACCATCAGTTGTTGTTGGTTTGTTTGCATATTTAGTGTTTGTTATTCAATTTCAAATTGGTTTCTCTATTTTAGCCGGGGCGATTGCGTTAACATTCTTTAACCTGCCATTGTTGACTCGTAATATTGAAACCTCATTAAGTTCAGTACCTAATTTGCAACGAGAAGCTGGAATTGCCTTGGGATTATCGAGTTGGAAAACCATCACGGGAATCATCTTGCCGGCAGCAGTACCCGGTATCTTAACGGGGGTCATTCTCAGTGCGGGACGAGTATTCGGTGAAGCAGCCGCCTTGATTTATACAGCAGGTCAAAGTGCACCCGCGTTGAATTATGCAAATTGGAATATTTTCGATACGAATAGCTTTTTAAATCCGTTTAGACCAGCAGAAACGCTGGCAGTTCACATTTGGAAAGTTAATGCTGAAGGGATTGTGCCCGATATCGACGTCGTTTCAAACGGGACAGCCGCGGTGTTAATCATCGTGATTTTAGCATTTAACTTAAGTGCACGTTACGTTGGTAATCGACTTTATCGTCGTTTAACATCCAGCAAATAATGGAGGTGTCTAATGGAAAATTATATTGCAAAAACAAATTTAGAATTAGCCATTGAAACAAAGAACCTGGAAGTCATCTACGGAGATCATCAAGTTGTTTTTGATTCCAGCTTAGAGTTTCCACGACACAAAATTACTGCGATTATTGGCGCATCAGGTTCGGGTAAATCGACATATTTGAGAAGTTTAAATCGGATGCACGACAAAACTGTGACCGTGAATGGACAGATTGTGTACCGTGGAGTGGATATTAACCAACCCAGTGTAAATGCCTACGAAGTTCGAAAACAAATCGGCATGGTTTTTCAGCGACCTAATCCATTTGCAAAGTCAATTCGGAATAACTTGGTCTTTCCATTGAAAGAAAATGGAATTACTGACAAACGTGTGTTGGACGAGCGGGTGGAAGAAAGTTTAAAAGAAGCAGCACTTTGGGATGAAGTAAAAGATGATTTAAACAAGAGTGCCTTAGAGTTATCTGGTGGTCAGCAACAACGGCTCTGTATCGCTCGGGCTTTAGCTTTACGTCCTGATATTTTATTGATGGATGAACCGGCCAGTGCCTTAGATCCAATTTCGACGGAAAAAGTTGAAGCAACTATGCGCAAATTGCGGCGTAATTATACGATTATTATTGTGACGCATAACATGCAACAAGCTTCTCGGGTTAGTGATTTTACGACATTTTTCCATCAAGGCCGAGTGGTTGAATTTGCGCCCACCCAAGAACTGTTCCAAACACCACGAGTTAAAATGACGGAAGATTATATTTCTGGTAACTTTGGATAGGAGTGAAAGACATGCAGCCAATTATTACGAGCCAAGATGTTAAATTATCGTATGGTGCATTTGAAGCGTTACATGGAATTGATTTAGACTTTAACCAAAATGAAATTACCGCCTTAATTGGACCATCAGGATGTGGTAAATCCACCTACTTACGTTGCTTAAATCGGATGAATGATTTGATTGAAGGAGTGACCATTACAGGTTCATTTAAGTTGAAAGACTTAGATATGTATGCTGAAGATACTGACGTGGTGGAACTCAGACGGCAAGTGGGGATGGTTTTTCAACAACCAATTCCTTTTCCAATGTCGATTTTTGATAACGTCTCATATGGTCTGAAATTAAACGGTCGTCCTGACAAAAATTTCTTAGAAGAACGCGTCGAAGAAAGTTTAAAACAAGCGGCTTTGTGGGATGAGGTCAAGGATGATTTGAATAAAAGTGCACTCGAATTATCTGGTGGTCAACAACAACGAATTAGTATCGCGCGTGTGTTGGCGGTTCGACCCGATGTAATTTTGATGGACGAACCTACAAGTGCACTTGATCCAATTTCTAGTGCGCAGATTGAAGATACATTATTACAGTTAAAAAAAGAATACACAATCATCATGGTGACTCATAATATGCAACAGGCGACACGGGTCTCAGATAAAACGGCGTTCTTTAACTTAGGTAATTTAATTGAAGCAGATTCAACTGAAAAAATCTTTATGAATCCTGCTAAACAAGAAACTGATGATTATATTAATGGTAAATTTGGATAGGAGGATTTCAGCATGCATGAATTATTTTCGGATGAATTAAAAAAATTACGTGGTCGGTTCATGGAGATGGGTATTAATGTTAGTGAACAGATTTACACTGCGACAAAATCATTTATTGATCATGATTTAGCGTTAGCTCAACAAGTAATCGATGAGGATAAAACCACCAACCAAGAAGAAGTTGGCTTGGAAGAACGAGCATTGAAGCTGATTGCCTTGCAGCAACCCGTTGCGTCAGATTTCCGTTCTATTATCAGCATTCTAAAAGCTAGTACCGATTTAGAACGAATGGGAGATTACGCGACGAGTATTGCCCAAGAAACTATTCGCGTTAAAGGTAATCGTCGTGTGAACGCGATTGAAGAATCCATCAATGAAATGACTGGTTTAGTCCGTCAAATGCTAGAACAGGGCTTGGATGCTTATGTGCATAATGACGAAAAAGCGGCTCGTAAAGTTGCTAAACTTGATTTAGAAATTGATAAAGAATACATTTTAATTCGCAATAACATCACTGCAGCAATGCAACAAGATTCGGAAACAGTGATTGCAAATTCAGGCTACATGATGGTTGTACGTCTATTAGAACGAATGGGCGACCATATCGTTAATCTGTCTGAATGGATTGTTTACAACGCTTCCGGTGAATTAGTAGAATTAAATCCTGGTAAAAAAGATCCTGAAATGGTGCAAAAATTGTTGAATGACAAGTAAGAAAAGGCTTTGCCTTTCGGGAAAACACGAGTAATAACGGAATAATTAATAATTTCGGGTTAGGAAATTTAATTATTTAGTTATACGGAATGTTTTGAAAGGGAAAGCTGGATTAGGTAAGAGTGCGTATCAATTCGGTAATCATTGAGAAACACGTTTAAGAAAAGGCTTTGCCTTTCGGGAAAACACGAGTAATAACGGAATAATATTAAAGATTGGTGAGAAAAATTCTCACCAATCTTTTTGTTTTCTTAACCAAAGCTATCATCAAACTTAATAAAATAAACCGCCTGCAAATATTAGATTAATAAACAATAGCGGATTATGGACATGTTTTGGAGAAAACGGCATGGTCATTTTTCGTTTTGTTGATTAGAAATAAAATTTCATTTAAGATGAACGTTAACCATATTAATAGAAGGAACGTGAAAGTTATGAAGCCAAGCATTATTCCAGTTGGTGACACAGCTGTTGATGTAGTTTTTGAAAATAAAATTGACCCAATAATCAATAGTCAAATTCGTAACTTGCAATCTAAATTAGAACAAGAAGCAATTACGGGGATTACCGGATTCTTGGCAGCATTTAGAACACTGACTGTCTTTTATAATCCGATGCAAATATCATGGCCAGAGCTAAAAAGTATTTTAACTAAAGAGAGTCAACATTTGGATTCAGCTTTACATACTGAAAAAACAATTGTTCATTTACCGGTTTTGTATGGTGGTGAATTTGGACCAGACATGGTCAATATTGAAAAACAATCAAAATTAAGTAGTTCAGAAATTATTAATCTTCATTCCCAACCTCAGTATTTAATTTATATGTTGGGATTCTTACCTGGATTTGCTTATCTGGGTGGCTTGGATGAACGATTAGCCACGCCACGACTAGCTAATCCACGGTTAAAAATTAATCCTGGTTCTGTTGGGATTGCCGGAACCCAAACGGGGATGTATCCAATTGAATCGCCCGGTGGTTGGCAAATTATTGGACGGACGCCGTTACAGTTATTTCAACCATCCGCTGATGATCCATTTTATTATTCAGCTGGTGATTATATTAAGTTTGACGCGATTACGGTAAGTGAATATCAAGCAATACAACATGATGTCGAACAACATCAATATCAAATTGAAGTAGAGAAGGAAAAATAATGGGTATTCGAATAGTTAAAGCTGGAGTACTCACGACGGTTCAGGATGCTGGCCGGTTGAACTTTCAGGCGAATGGTTTTTCGGTCTCCGGTACGATGGACCAGCAAGCAGCCAATCTAGCCAACCTGTTGGTGGGAAACTTAGCTAATCAAGCAGTGTTGGAATATAGTATCGTTGGGCCAACCTTAGTGTTTACGAAAGCAATCGTTTTTGCCATTACTGGGGCCATTTCAACCAGTTATTTAAATGGTAATGAGATTGAAAACAATAAAGCTTACATCGCAAGTAAAAATGATCGATTAGAAATTGGACCAATGTTGTCTGGACGCTATGGCTACTTAGCCGTATCTGGCGGGATTCAGGTGCCACCGGTCATGCAAAGCCGTTCAACCAGCTTAAAGTATCATCTAGGTGGCTTTAATGGTCGCGCACTAGTTGAAGGTGACTTTGTCAATGTGATTGAACCATTCATTCGGGTGCCGGCATTAGAAGACCGAGCAATCCCGGTCGAGTCATTTGACCAAGATGTGACCATTCGGGTTACGGCTGGCCCACAAAGTCAGTATTTTAATCAGGATGAATTAGATCAATTTACCAGCCAAACATTTTGGGTTTCCAATGACACTGATCGGATGGGGATGCGATTGACGGGTAATACAATCGAAACATCTGGTGTGCCCGAGATGCTGTCTGAAGCAACGGTTATGGGTCAAATCCAAGTGCCAAAAAATGGGGATCCGATTGTTTTATTAGCGGATCGACAAACTAGTGGAGGATATCCCGTGATTGCGGTTGTTGCGAGTGTTGATCTGTCAAAATTAGTGCAATTAAATCCAAATCAAAGTGTGCATTTTAAAATGATATCCTTGACAGAAAGTCAACAATTAAACCGGCAAATGATTGCCAAACGAGAACAATTAGCTGCGAAATTTGATGCTGAAGCCAATTCTGGTGTTGATACCAGAGTGGTTGCTCGTCGAGTGGCACGCTTGTTTAAATAGAGAGGAAAATACCATGAATTTAGAAGACGCTAAAGCCATGATCGAGTTAATGAAGGACAATGATCTAACAGAATTTGATTATGAAACTGAAGACACCAAAATCCATTTAAAACGGGGCGGCAGTGCAGTAAATTTTCCAGCGGCACCAAGCCAACCAACCGCTACCGCAGCTACCAACTTAATTCCAGAAACTGTGAATGCAGAACTAGTCGGGACTTTTTACCGTGCACCTAGTCCAGAAGATGATCCGTATGTTAGTGTCGGCGATAAAGTTGTCGTTGGCCAAGTCATTGGCATGATTGAAGCCATGAAAATGATGCACGATGTGAAGGCACCTTATTCAGGAACATTAAAACAAATTTTGGTAGGCAATGAAGAAAGCGTTGAGTATGCTCAACCACTTTTTGAAATTACCGCTGAATAACGAAGTGAGGTCAGAACATGCAGAAAGTACTCATTGCCAATCGCGGTGAAATTGCGGTACGAATTATTCGTGCTTGCCAGGAATTAAATATTCACACGGTGGCAGTTTATTCTGTCACTGATCGGGATGCGTTGCATGTACAACTCGCTGACGAATCCATTTGTATCGGGCCAGCTAACCCTATGCAAAGTTATCTGAATCAAGCTAGCATTTTAGAAGCCGCTCGAATTACGGGGGCCGATGCAATTCATCCTGGCTATGGCTTTTTATCTGAAAACGCAGAATTTGCCAAGTTATGTGAAGATAATGAAATTGAATTTATTGGCCCTACTTCGGCTGTTATCGAAATGCTAGGAGACAAAGCGGAAGCCCGGTCAGTCATGATTAAAGCCGGTGTTCCAGTCACACCCGGAAGTGGAACTGAATTTACTGATTTGGCAACAGGTTTAGAACAAGCTGGTCAAATTGGTTATCCGGTAATGCTAAAAGCCGCGGCCGGTGGTGGTGGCAAAGGTATGCGCTTAATCAAATCTGCTAAAAATTTCCAACATGAGTTTCAATTAGCACAAGGTGAAGCCGAAAAAGCTTTTGGTAACAATGAGATGTATTTGGAAAAGTTTATTGTTCGACCTCGTCATATTGAGGTGCAAGTGCTGGGAGATAATCACGGTAACGTGATTGCAGTGGGTGAGCGAGATTGTTCACTGCAACAATATCATCAAAAGGTGATTGAAGAAGCACCATCGAGTATTGACCCTGCCACGCGCGATGAAATTTTGCAGACCGCAATTCGAGCTACTGCAGCCGTCAACTATGCCGGTGCCGGGACTTTAGAGTTTTTATATGAAGGTCCAGGGCAATATTACTTCATGGAAATGAACACCCGTATTCAGGTGGAACACCCAATTACTGAAGTTACTAGTGGCATTGATTTGGTCCAAGCTCAAATTAAGATTGCTGCCGGAGAAGCGTTGAGTTTATCGCAGGCAGACGTCAAACAATTTGGGCACGCGATTGAATGTCGCATCACCGCACGAACTCCAGGTGAGATTACAGGACTACATTTACCAGGTGGACCCGGCATCCGGATTGAAACGGCCATTTATCAAGGATATCAGGTCCCAGCGAATTACGATGCGATGATTGCTAAGGTGATTGTATTTGCTAATACTCGCGAACAAGCGATTATGAAGGCCAAAGTAGCGATTGCCGAAACGGTTATTATTGGTCCTGAAACGAACTTGGAATTTTTGTACCAAATTTTAAATAATCGAGATTTTAATAATGACCAAATAGATATTGAATTTTTGGATCGGTTAACGTCAGGGGATGGATTAAATGGATGAACAATTAAGTCCAGTAGAACTAAGACACCAAATTAGATCAGGTGAATTCAGTGAACAGACGAGTGGCCTGTGCCCAGGTTATACTCAAGCTAATTTAGTCATTTTGCCGAAAGCAGATGCCTATGATTTTTTGTTGTTCGCACAACGTAATCCTAAGCCCTGTCCCATCTTAGAGGTGACTGATTTAGGCTCAAAAAGTTTGCATACATTTGCTAGCGATGTTGATATTGCCAGTGATTTTCCTAAATATCGTGTCTTTAAAAATGGTGAATTAGTCGCCGAACCTACTGATGTAAACGATATTTGGCGTGATGATTTAGTATCATTTTTGATTGGTTGTAGTTTTTCATTTGAAGCGTCCTTGATTGCCGCTGGAATTGAAGTTCGTCATATTACTGCAGGTACCAACGTGCCAATATATAACACTAACATTCCGACTAAGACAGCTGGAAAGTTCCATGGTAATTATGTGGTTAGCATGCGACCCATTCCACAAAATCAAGTCGTTAAGGCAGTGACGATTACCGAACGATTACCTCAAGTGCATGGTACACCAATTCAAATTGACCACCCGGAAACAATTGGTATTACCGATATCAACCATCCTGATTATGGGGATGCAGTCGAAATCAAAGATGGTGAAGTGCCAGTCTTTTGGGCATGTGGAGTCACTCCCCAAGCGGCAATTATGGCTAGTAAACCAGAATTTGTTATCACTCATGCACCAGGTCATATGTTGGTAACCGATGTCAAAGACGTTGATTTAAGTGACATACTTTAAAAGATTGGAGGATGGACAATGACAAAAATTGATTTAAATTGTGATCTTGGAGAAAGCTTTGGTCGTTACACTTTGGGCTTAGATGAAGAAGTCTTACCATATATTACCTCAGCTAACATTGCGTGTGGGTTTCACGCTGGCGACCCAGAAGTGATGCAACAAACGGTGACCAATGCTGAAGCGAACCACGTAGCATTAGGTGCTCATCCTGGTTTGCGAGATTTACAAGGCTTTGGTCGTCGTAAAATGGCCATTGCACCAGCCACAGCGAAAGCCGAAATGAAATATCAAATTGGTGCACTGATGGCATTTAGTGCGACCGGGAAATTACATCATGTTAAGCCACACGGTGCTTTATATAATATGGCAGCCAAGGATACTGCCTTAGCGACCGCCATTTGTGAAGGAATTGCCGAAGTGGATGACTCATTGATTTTAGTGGCGTTAGCTAACGGTGAATTAGCCAGAGTTGGTCGTGAAAAGGGCTTACGAGTTGCTCAAGAAGTCTTTGCTGATCGTCAATATGAAGCAGACGGCAGCCTGGTTTCACGTACCAAGCCAAATGCGATGGTTACTGACGAAGATGAGGCAGTCAGTCGGGTTATCAAAATGATTACACAACATGAAATTGTTGCAGTCGATGGTTCTAAATTAGCCATTACTCCAGACACAATTTGTGTTCATGGGGATGGCGCTAAGGCCGTCGCTTTTGTCAAAAAAATACACGCTGCATTAACCGCAAACAAGATTGATGTCGTAGCGATGTAATTCAAAGGAATAGGTGAGAAGAGATGGATAAAAAATTAACTAAATCGCCATTTAGTGTGGCGATGGGTGCGGCCTTTATGATGGCCATGGCCGCCGTGGGACCCGGGTTTTTAACCCAAACCGCAACTTTTACGGGACAATTAGGTGCAGATTTTGGATTTGCCATTTTAATCTGTATCTTAGTTGATATCGTTGTGCAATTAAATATTTGGCGCATCATTATCGTGTCTGGTAAACGTGCACAAGTGTTAGCAAACGAAATTGTGCCAGGCTTAGGCTATTTATTAACGGTGTTAATCGTCGTTGGTGGATTCTTCTTCAATATCGGGAATGTTGGTGGAGCCGGCTTAGGTTTGAATGTCTTATTTGGCATCTCGCCAGAAAATGGTGCTGTGCTTGCCGCAGTGGTTGCAATTATTATCTTTATAGTTAAAAATGCGCTGACAGTAGTCGATCGTACGGTGCAACTCTTAGCCGTTGTGAAAGTGGCAGTGTTAATTTATATCATCGCGGTAACGACCGTACCTTATCAGTCAGCAATTGTGCATACCTTTGCGCCATCAAAGATTGATTTTTATTCAATCGTTACAATCGTTGGTGGAACCGTTGGGGGCTATATTTCGTTCTCTGGTGGTCACCGTTTATTAGAAGGTGGCGTCCGTGGTAAAGAAAATATCAAGTATGTCAACGAAGGAGCGTTAACCGGGATTGGGGTTGCTTCCGTCATTCGCGTGATGTTATTCCTTGCCGGCTTAGCAGTGGTATTAGCTGGGAACAAGTTGGATCCATCAAATCCAGCTGCATCCATTTTCAAGATTGCCGCAGGTCAATTTGGTTATAAATTCTTTGGGATTTTGCTGTTGGCAGCAGGGATGACCTCAACGATTGGTTCTTCCTTTACTTCAATTTCCTTCTTAGATTATTCGGAAAAGGCTAAAGGCGATTCATCAATTGCTAAATGGCGTTCAATTGCAGTTGTGCTGTTTATTGTCGCGTCAACAGCGGTATTTTATGTGGTTGGTAGTCCCGCCAAGGTGTTGGTTGTTGTTGGAGCCATTAACGGCTTAATTTTGCCAATTGCCTTAGCCATACTATTGTTGGCGTCAACTCGTAGTAAGATTATGGGAAGAGGCTATAAACATCCAAAATGGTTGTTAGTAACCGGCTGGTTGGTAGTGCTTTTTATGGCTTACGCTGGTATTCGCACCATTTTATTACTCGTTTAATTATTTTATTGCAGCAATTTATTTTCAAATTATGGCTGAATCTGTTAGGTTCAGCTTTTTTTGTGGTTTAAAAAATGAAATATTAAAAATAAATGATTGATTCACAGCGTATTTTAATCTAATATGTTACTTATACATTTTTTATTTGGAGTCGAAATCATCGAATTATTAACATTGAAAAAAGGTAATTGAGTAACGAAAAAACTGAAAATTTATAATTATTTAGCTAAATAATTAATTTAATGTTTTTATGAAAACGCTTGTGAAAAGGTTGATGTGATAGCACTTTCACCGCTTGATAACCATGTATACCAATTTAAAATAATGTTAAATAATAGCAGTAAAACCAGGTTATGCTTGAATGTACCAATCTAGACTGATATGATATGTTACATGCTCGAATAATAAATAGAATTAATAACTTTGGAGGCTTCAAACATGTTCAATAATACAGATCAATTAAGCGTAAAAGCGCTGCGTATGCTTAGTGTCGACCAAGTCCAAGCAGCAAATTCCGGACATCCAGGGCTACCCCTTGGAGTGGCACCAATGGCCTATGTATTGTGGCAAAACTTTTTAAATGCAAATCCTAAAGATAGCAAGTGGGTTAATCGTGACCGCTTTGTCCTATCACCGGGTCATGGATCTGCACTCTTATATAGCCTATTACACCTTGCGGGCTATGATTTACCACTAGAGGAATTGAAACAGTTCCGTCAAATTGATAGTAAAACTGCGGGTCATCCTGAATATGGACTCACAGATGGTGTTGAAGCTACGACTGGTCCACTTGGCCAAGGAATTGGTATGTCTGTTGGGATGGCCATGGCTGAAAAACATTTAGCCGCTAAATACAATCGTCAAGGATTCCCAATCATGGATCACTATACCTATGCGATTTGTAGTGATGGTGAAATGATGGAAGGAATTTCTCACGAAGCTGCTAGTTTAGCTGGTCATTACGGCTTAGACAAGCTAATCATGTTATACGATTCAAATGACATTTCCTTAGATGGACCACTGGCTAATTCATTTAATGAAGATATTAAGGGCCGGTTTGAAGCTTATGACTGGAACTATTTACGCGTTGAAGATGGTAACGACTTGGATCAAGTTAATGCTGCGATTGAACAAGCCAAATCACAACATGACAAGCCAACCATTATTGAAGTTAAAACGATTATTGGTCATGGCTCACCATTGGCTGGTACCAACAAAATTCATGGTGCACCCATGAAACCAGATCAACTTGAAGAACTACACAAATATTATGATTGGAATGAACCCGCCTTTTCTGTTCCTAGTGAGGTTTATGATCAATTTGATTCGAAAATTGGTGCGCGTGGTGCAGAAGCTGATGATGCTTGGCATACAATGTTTGCTGCGTACCAGGACAAGTATCCTGAATTATCTGAACAATTTGTCAAAGACTTTAAGGGTGAAATTGATACTGACTTCAGTTTTCTTCCTCAATATAAAGACGGAGACAAAAAAGCTTCTCGAGCATCTGGTTCAGAAGTCTTGCAATCAATGGCAGAAAACCTAGATGTTTTATGGGGTGGCTCAGCTGATTTATTTGCTTCTAATAAAACAGAAATTAATGATTCGGATCGCTTTAGTAAAGAAAATCCTGCCGGACGTAATCTATGGTTTGGAGTTCGTGAATTTGGCGAAGCAACCATTCTGAATGGGATTGCGTTACATGGTGGGACGCGAGTTTACGGTAGTACGTTCCTAGCCTTTTCTGATTACATGCGTTCGGCTATTCGCTTGTCCGCTTTGCAAAAATTGCCAGTAATCTATGTCTTTACGCATGATTCAATTGCAGTCGGTGAAGATGGACCAACGCATGAACCAGTTGAACAGGTGGTTAGCTTACAAGCAATTCCAAACGTTGAAGTAATTCGTCCTGCTGATGCTAATGAAGTTAAATATGCATGGCAACGCGCGGTGACGGCGACTGATCATCCAACTGTCTTGATCTTATCACGTCAAGGGTTGCCAGCATTACCGGGGGCCAGAACCAAACCAGATGGATTATCAAAGGGTGGCTACGTAATTTCTCCACAAACTGGTGAAAAACCTGAGGCTATTATTATGGCTAGTGGTTCAGAAGTTCAATTAGCAATTGCTGCTCAACAACAATTAGCAGACCAAGGAAAAGACGTTTCAGTGGTGTCAATGCCAAGCATTGTTTTATTTAGTGAACAGTCTCAACAATACCAAGATTCTGTCTTGCCAAAAGATGTTCGGGCTCGAGTTTCGATTGAAATGGGAAGCACGCAAGCATGGGGCCGTTACGTTGGGCTCGATGGTGCATGTATGGGAATTGACACATTTGGGTTAAGTGGTAACGGCGATGAAGTTGTTAAACGTTATGGTTTTACCACGGAAAAAGTTATCGAAAAGGTTAATTATGTAATCAATCGATAAATAATATATGGTACCAAATTGCTGAAAGTAGAAAAAATTTTAATTTAGACAAATTACGCTTAGCGTGCTATAAAAACGTTTTCATGGGAAATATGTGTTCCATTTGCAACTATATCGGTGTATACTGTGGAACATACTTTGATATGAAACTTAATTAAAAAATTATGATTACTTCGCAAGTAATCTTAAGAGTAGTATCTGGGGGAGTATCAGTTATGTCTGGTGCTCTCTCTTTGTCTGATTTAGTAACTTGTCAAAAAATTCTACAGGAGGTGTTTGTATGGCAATCGATATTACGGGGCAAAGATTTGGAAGACTGGTGGCGATTGAACGTCAAGGTCGAGCTAAAAATGGAAACGCGCTCTGGTTGTGTCAGTGCAGTTGTGGCAATATGACTGTAGTGGAATCATACGGACTTCGCCATGGCTCAACTAAGAGCTGCGGATGTTTGCGAAGTGAGATGTCAAGCAAAGCAATTAAAACAAATAAAAAAACTGCCATCAATATTGGTAATGAAAAAAATCTCAGAACTGCATCAGGTGTTCCGGTATCAAGTGTTGCGCTTAGTTCGCGTAACCAAAGTGGGGTTACAGGGGTCACATACCTATGTAACACTGATAACTGGCAAGCACGCATGATGGTGAATGGTCGATATGTTCTTTTAAAAAGCTTCGATACCTTTCAAGAAGCCGTTGAAGCACGCAAAGCTGCAGAAAAGAAGTACTTTGGTTCAAAAATTACCGTTAAAACTGAATTTCAGCACGGATGCAAAAATCCATTCAACAACATTTAATCTGTTATTGAATGGATTTTTTGTGTTTAATAGCCTTTGTCTAAATTCACTTGATTTTGACTGATGGTTCCTGACTTAACAAAACCAGGCAAATTCTTTAAAAGTAATTCGACTTGTATCCGTTGGAAATGTGAAATTTGGCCAGTGCTGTGTGGAGTGACCAAGACATTATCCATTCGCCAGAAGGGACTGTTAGCTGGTAACGGTTCAGTTTCAAAAACGTCCAATGCAGCGTGTTGTACTTGACCAGCTTGGAGCGCTGATATCAAATCATTTGAATTAACCGATGGCCCACGTCCAACATTGACAAACAGGAACAGGTTGTTAAAATGATTGAAAAATTGTTGATTATAAAATTGTCTTGTGTGGTCATTTAAAGGCATCACATTAATAATCACATCACTTTGCCAAATATGATCGTCTAAATGCTCTAGTGCGAGTGTTTCATCGAAATAGTCGACGGGATGCCCAGTCGAATTGATCCCAATCGTTTTAGCACCAAAGGCTTTTATTAGTCGTGCGATTTCTTGGCCAATATGACCAGTACCAAAGATCGTATAAGTAAAATCAGTCATTGAATGAGGCTTCACTTCATCGATTGCAGGCCAGTGTTGCTTAGGCTTGTTGGCCATTGCCACATCGATATTTCTGACGAAGTGTAAAATAAAGGCCAAGACAGATTGAGCGATACTAGTTGCATGAATTCCACTGGAGTTAGTTAAAATAATGTTTCTTTTAGCAAATTCTGCCAGTGGGAGTGTATCAACGCCGGCGGAAATGGCGTGAATCCATTTGAGCTTTGAATTAGGGGCATTTAAGAGCTGGTTGCCAGCAGTTTGATTCCAACCAAAGGCAATGGTGATATCAGCTGGGTCGACGGTCTGACCTAAATCGCTTGGTTTAAATACCTCAACACCATAGTCAGTAAAATTATAGAATAAAGAATCATCCAGATGTGCAATGATTAGTAGCTTTTCAGTCATAAGCAATATTCTCCTTTTCCTTGATTGCTATTATTGTATGCGGGATTTGAATTGGTAGCAAATTATCATGCTTTTACGACCAGATTGACGAATTATCACACTAGACGCCACAGTTGAACATTTTTTGACAATTGAAATTTAAAATGGCAACTTCTAGTAAGTGCTTACATTTTTAAATAAGTGGGACTAGAATAAAAAGAGTATTTAGGACACAAGCAGAGGATGGTAGAGAGATGGATGAAGTATTGTTTTTCAAACCGGTTTTTAAAGAAAAAATCTGGGGTGGCCAAAAATTGGCGCGTTTTGGATATGATTTGCCAGCAGGTAAAATTGGTGAATGCTGGGCAATTTCAGGTCATAGCCATGGGACAACAGAAGTCGAAAATGGTACATATGCTGGACACACATTAGATTCACTGTGGAAATCTAACCAAGAGTTGTTTGGCAATAGTCAACTTGAAAAGTTTCCTTTATTAGTTAAAATTTTGGATGCTGAAGATTCTCTTTCGGTACAAGTTCATCCTGACGATGCTTATGCGAAAGAACACGCGAATGATTTAGGTAAAACTGAATGTTGGTATGTGATTGATGCTGACCCAGGTTCGTATTTAATATTTGGACACCATGCGCAAACGCGCGATGAATTTGAACAAATGGTCAAAGATGGTGAATGGGATAAGTTGTTGAATAAGGTGCCGGTTAGCAAAGGTGATTTCTTCTTTGTACCAAGTGGCACAGTCCACGCGCTCACAAAAGGGGTCATGGTACTGGAAACTCAACAAAGTAGCGATACGACATATCGGTTGTATGATTTTGATCGAGTTGACCAAAAGACTGGTAAGAAACGGGAACTTCATTTGGAAGATTCATTTAATGTCACAACCATCCCTGCAAAAACAGTCCAGCAAGAACCGAGCGTGTTAAAAATTGGAGATTCAACGCTGACTACTTTAGTCTCAGATCCAATCTCGAAATACTTTAACGTTTATCACTATGTCATTCATGGTAAAGTCGATTTTTCAAAGGAATATCCATACACCTTAGTGTCTGTGCTGGATGGTGAAGGAACATTAACCCTAGATGAAGAAACTTATCAAATCAGAAAAGGACAACATTTCATGCTAACCGCAGCGGCGAACGACTGGACGATTGCCGGTGACTTGGAATGTATCGCGTCAGTGGCACACTAACATATTAATTGAAAATCATCATGATTTAGGAGTCGAGTTTTCTCGATTCCTTTTTTGTTATACATAAAAATAATTTATAAAATTTGAGTGAATATTTTGAATGATTGCATTACTACTAAAATAAGGACAGATAAAAAATCACATTTTTCAATAAATATTCATTTTATTATTTTAAATTCACTAGTTTTCTTCAAACTTAGCGTGGCAAATATTCTAAATTCGCGAGTAAAGTATCGGTTATTGAATGAATATAACTTTTGTGTCGTTTAGATTCGATGGAGGTAATCATATGAAGAAAAATAAAATGAAAATTATTACAGTGACAGGTGTCGTCGTTACCGCAGTTATTGCGGCCACAGTGTATATCAGTTATGAAAATCGATAGTTGGATGTAAGGCCTATGAGTAATCAAGTAATTAACCCTTCAACGGGGATGCAAGAAATGGTCTTCTCTTTAAACAGTGAGGAAGATTTGCACAATGCTTTAGTTGAAGGAGATAAGTATTATCGCAGACAACGCATAGTACCAGTAAAGGTTCGTGCTCAACAATTGATGGCGATTGCGGCAAGCTTTAGAGAAAATGCTGATAATCTAGCACAAACGGCTACCAATAATATGGGTAAGCTGATTTCTGAAAGTTATGCCGAAGTTGAGGCCACGGCAAAAATCGCAGAATATTATGCTAAAAACGGTCCTCGTGCTTTGGAACCCAAACCATATACTTACGCTGGTGATAAACAAGCAATGGTGCAATATGAATCAACTGGAACGATTGTGGCCATTGAACCGTGGAATTTTCCATATACACAAGTGATGAGAGTTTTTGCTCCAAATTTCTTGTTGGGCAATGCAGTTATTTTGAAACACGCATCAATTGTCGCTGGTTGTGCTTTAGGGATTGAACAAACAATCATTGATGCCAAAGTTGATGCGGCAGCTCTACAAAATTTATTTTTAACTAATGAGCAAGTGGCGCAATTAATTCAAGATCGCCGAATTCAAGGGGTCGCATTGACTGGATCAACTGGGGCAGGTAGAGCCGTGGCTTGTGAAGCCGGACAAGCGTTAACAAAAGTCACGCTGGAACTTGGTGGTAACGATGCATTCGTTGTTTTGGAACATGCAGATGTTCAACAAGCGATTAAAGATGGTGCAACATCACGATTGCGAAATGCCGGTCAGGTATGTACGTCCGCCAAACGATTTATCGTCCATCAAGCCGTTGTTGAGGAATTTACGACTGGCATGATTGAAGAATTTAAATCACGTCGTGTAGGAGATGCCAATGACCCAGATACAACGTTAGCTCCCTTAGCCTCAAGAAATGCAGCTGAAATGTTACAGTGGCAAGTTGATACAGCGATTGAAAATGGGGCAGAAGTATTAGTAGATGGTGGCATGGTTGATGATGAAGAAGGCAACTTTTTCACACCAGTCTTACTCACTAACATTAAACGAGACAATCCGATGTTTGATCAAGAATTCTTCGGTCCAGTGGGGCAAATTTATGTAGTTAAAGATAATGAAGAAGCCGTTAAATTAGCTAATCAATCTCAATATGGCTTGGCCGGTGCGGTTTATTCTCAATCGGTGGGCGAAGCAAAATCTATCGCAGATCAAATTGAAACTGGTCAAGTATTTATCAATCAACCATCGAATGGTTATCCTGAAATTCCATTTGGTGGTGTGAAAAATTCCGGTTTTGGTCGTGAAATGAGTGAGTTAGCTCTCTATGAATTTGCAAATCAAAAAATGGTGGCGCTTGGTTAAATAGAGCGGGAAAACTTACGGTCATCCCGAGAGTAGAACTTAAGATAACGAATGATTTCGAATTTTTGGAATCAAAGTTATCTGTAGTTAGACGCAGTGGGTTGCGAGTTTGAACGCGTTTTGGATAGAGCTATAAAACAAGTGTGATTCAAATCGAATGACATCGGTCATAGCATAAAAATTTGAAGTAAGTTTACTTACAAAAATTTTGTAACTATGTCGAGATGTCAGATTTGAGAACACGAGTAAGAAAACAAGTGTGATTCCAGTTTAATTTGCACCTGAGTATTACAAAAAATGACGAAGTGGGCGGTTTTAGTCGACTAGTCATTCAAAGTAAGACGGAAGGTGTAGAACTTGGGAACACGACGATAATCACTGAAATCAAATTTAAAAATATAAACAAACAACATAATGTTACGCGAGGTGAGGCACAATGCAGAGACAAGAAATGAGTTCGATTCAAACAGAATTAGATGATGCACCGAGAACGTTAAAACTACGCAATAAAATTGGCTATATGGTCGGGGATGTTGGGAATAACTTCCTCTTTGATATGGGCCAACTGTACCTGTTGAAATATTTCACTGATCAGCTGGGATTGAACAGTGCCGTGGCTGGAACTATTTTCTTAGTGGCAAAGGTTTGGGATGCATTTATGGATATTAGTGTTGGTACGTGGATAGATAATCGTACCAATATCGGGAAACGGGGTAAGTTTAGACCGTTTATGCTGTGGGCAGCAATTCCATTAGCACTGTTATTAATTGCAAACTTTACCATGCCAGACTTTTCGGTGACTGGTAAATTAGTGTGGGCCTACGTGGCATATATGTTGTTTGGAACGGTTTATAGTATTTCCAATGTACCATTTGGTTCGATGATTACCGCGATGACTAAAAACAGTCAAGAACGCTCAGAATTGGCCTCGTACCGGCAGGCTGGATCAAATTTTGGTCTGATGATGGCGACTATCGGCTTTATGCCAATCGTGACGGCATTACCAAATGAAAAGATTGGCTACACGGTAGCAGTGGTCGTCTTTGCGATTGCAGGGGTGTTATGTCAGTGGTTTGCCTATGCAAATACAAAGGAAAACTACCAATCAGAACCCAAGCCAAAAGTTTCAAAAGCAGAAATCAAGGAATCATACAAAGCACTGTTGAAGAATAAACCATTGTTGACTGTCAGTATCGTGAACCTATTTACGTTTTCGGCGTTTAATTTGAAATTAGCGGTGCAAGTTTACTACTGTCAGTATGTTTTAAAAGATTTAACGGCAGAATCTTTATTAGGCTTTTTCAGTATTGGTATGGTCTTTGTATCAGTGTTCTTAACACCAATGTTGACTAAGAAATTTGATAAAAAGAATGTTTATATTTTGGGCTGTGCTATCTGGGCAGTCGGTGATATTTTAGGATTCTTCTTTGCCAGCAACACATTTATGCTAGTGTTCCTGACCAGTATCGCGTATTTAGGTAACGGATTTACGAGTGCTTTAAATTGGGCATTGGTGTCTGATTGCGTTGAATACGGCGAATGGAAAACTGGAATTCGCTCAGAAGGACTAGTTTATTCATTCTTCACCTATTTCCGTAAATTATCACAGGCACTGGCCGGATTTATCCCAGGAATTGTACTGGCAATGGTAGGATATGTGCCAAATCAAGCACAAACTGCGACAGCTTTGTTAGGAATTAGAGGACTGATGTTTATCTATTCAGCCACGTTAGCTGTTGTAACCATTGTTGTGATGTGGAAACTATATCCATTGACGGAAAAACGCTATAAAAATATTATGGGCGAATTGTTGTCGAAAAAGAGTTCTGTTTCAGGTGCGATGACAGCAGCTACTCAAGATTAAAATTACTGAAAGGTTAGGTAGTTAACATGAAATATTTCTTAGATAGTGCCAAATTAGACGAAATTGAAATTGCGTACGAACAATATGGGTTTGATGGGGTTACCACTAATCCTAAACATATCATGAACAGTGGTAAATCATTTAATCGTGCGATTAGAGATATCGCAGCGTACGTAGCAGATAAACCGGATTTTCCAGTATCCGTTGAAATTAATCCACACTTACAAACAGCCAATGAAATGATCCAAATGGCCGAAGAAGTCAGTTCCATTTCCAACAATTTTGTGATTAAAATTCCAACTAATCAACAAGGCATAATTGCAGCCCGTCAACTAGAACTGAAAGGTATTCGAACAAATATGACGTTGGTCTTTTCACCAGCACAATCCATTATGCCGGGAAAAATTGGTGCGAAATATGTTTCACCATTTGTCGGGTGGAAAGAAGATTTTGGGGATGATGGTTTAGATTACGTCAAACAAGTAGTTGATATCTATCACACTTACCATTTTGACACTGAAATTATTGTTGCCGCAGTCAGAGCCGCAAAACAAATACAAGATGCAGCAGTGATGGGGGCAGATATTGTCACGTGTGGCTTATCGGTCTTCGAATCTAGTTTTGCTAATCCATACACTGATTTAGGCTTGAAAACTTTCCAGGATGCTTGGGACAATACAAAGACTGAGCAGGTGATTTAATGGCGACTTTAGAACAAATTAGAAAAGCAAATCCGGCGTTAGATATTCGGTCAGTTTTTGATGAAGAATTTGAAGATTTTGGACAAGTAATTGATTTACCGCAACAAAAATCTTTAATGTATTTGTTAGATAAAACTGAGATTCCAGCAGTTAATAACGTCTACGTTCGAGAAGTGGATGAGTGGCTTCAGGAACGACGTGCGGTGATTGAACGAGATTATTACGGTGAACAAAAAATTGAAATTGGATATTGTAATGGTCATAGTGATCATTTAAATGCCTTTGAATTTCATAATTGTTCAGAAATCAACGTCGCCGGCACAGACTTAGTTTTGTTTCTTTCACGACGGAGTGCAATTAATGACATGTGGGTCGAAACAGATGAATCACAAGCCTTTTTCGTACCTAAAGGAACAGCGATTGAAGTCTATGCCACGACATTACACTTTGCGCCATGTGCTGTGGATGCAAGTGGCTTTCGTTGCCTTGTGATTTTACTAGCCGGCACCAACTCACCATTGACAGATCCAGAGCCCAATTCAATCGTCTTCCAAAAAAATAAATGGTTGTTAACTCATCCTGAAAATCAGCGGATGGTCGATAAAGGGGCTCGGATTGGTTTACGTGGTTCCAATTATAAAGTTAATCAGATTACTAAAACAAAAAATCATTGAAAGGACTGATGTTAATGAATTCTATTTTATATTTACCCGTTGTGCGACGAAAATTTGATGCAGAAGCTGCAGGTCAAGTAATGCAAGCTACGTTACAAGAATTAGATCACACTAACTTAGTGAAACCTAAAGAAGCATTGGGAACACCGGAAGAGTTGGCACAGTATTTAAGTGACGTGAGTAATCATCAGTTTGCTGGAATTATTTTCCATAATTTGACGTTTACGGATGCTGAATTTATTAAGCTAGTTCATGAATATTATCCAGAGACGCCAATTCTATTGCTGGCACCTAGAGAACCTAGTGTTGGTGGCTGGCTGCGATTAAACGCGTTGACTGGAATTATCAGTTCGGGCAACTATCTAAAAAGTCAGAAACACGAATTTGAACACATCTACGGCGATGTGACTGAAAAAAATGTAATCAATAAAATTCAAGAATTCACTAAATCTGCCAGTGTGAAACAAGATGTCGAAAATTTGACGATTGGGGTGGTCGGAACCTATCCACCAGGATTTTTCTTTTCGGATGCCAATGCAAAACAATTGCATGCAACTTTTGGTACGAAACTGAATCATTATGAAATAAATCAAGCCTTTGACTTAGCGGATCAATTAAGCGATCCTGAAGTTCACGATGAACTGGAATATGCCAAAGCTAACTTAAAAAATTTAGACCTCAATGCTCCAGAAACTTTTAAATTTGTCCGGTTTGCCGCTTTGATGAAACAATATAGTGAACAAGATAATCTCGGGGCGCTAGCTTCAAGATGTTGGCCAGATTTCTTTGATACTTATCACAGTGCTCCAGGCGCAGTATGGTCACAATTAAGTGATCAACAATTACCAACAGCGATGGAATGCGACATTCATGGTGCACTATCGATGTACATTTTGCAACAAATGAGTGACTCACATGCAGCAACTTTCCTTGGTGATTTTTCAAATATGGATCCTGAAGATAACACGCTAACTACTTGGCATGATTATGGTGCTTATTCATTGGCCAATCCGAAGTATGGGGTTGAAGCAAGCGTTCATCCAAATCGGAAAGTACCAGTTAGCCCTCAAGCCGTTTTGAAACCGGGAGAAGTGACAATGCTCCGTGTACATTACGATTCAGATGGATATCAATTAATTGTGATGAATGGCAAAGTATTAGACACAAAAGCTCAATTTAATGGTTTTTCCGGTAAGGTGCAAATGAAAGCACCGGTGGACACATTAGTGGATCAATTTGTGGAAAATGGATATGAATCCCACTTTGCACTCGTTTACGGCGATTATGCGCAAGCACTGTCAAAATTAGCAAAAATGCTAGGCATTCCATTGGTGAAATATTAAAACGTTCGGCTAGTTATGGGTGAATCATTTTTAAAGTACGCCACTTATTGGCCTAGAGAAAGATTTAGAAAGAGGTAATCATTATGACAAAATTAACAGAGACTTTAACTAACCAATTAGTGGATCAAGCAAGTAGACGCTTATTTAGAGATGATGAGCTTAATCAGTGGTTTACAGGTGAACAATTTAGTGTAGATGTGAAACAGATATCTGCCTTGTTAAGAAACTCAAATGTTCAACGGGGCGACCAAATCCTCGTTTGTTTAGATAATTCGGTCGCTTACTTGACAGTCATGCAAGCTGCCTGGGAATTAGGGGCAGTGGTCCATCCTATCGCGTTTACTACGCCAATTGCACAATTAGAAGTGGAATTAAAAGAACAAGAATATGTTTGTTTAATCATGAAAGATAGTTTTGTGGAAGCATTAGAACAAAAGTCAGAATTTGCCATTGCCAACTTAGAGCTGAATACAATGGCTTCAATGAATTTATTTGTAAGTACCAAGATGTTGAACCGAAAGCATTTAGTTGCTACTACTCCTCAAGAAGATGATTTAGCGATGATCTTAAATACCTCTGGTACTACAGGTAAACCAAAGAGGGTCGGCTTAACGCATCGGTTATTGAATAATGCGGCATTACATGATGTAGTGAGCCATGAAATGACGAAACTTGATACCACCATGGTGATTATGCCAATGTTTCATATCAATGCTCAAGTGATGTCATGTCTGTCAATGCGTTATGCTGGTGGCAGAATTATGACGACAGCGAAATTCAGTGGGAGTCGCTTCTGGCACCAAGTTAGTGATAACCAAGTCACGTGGGTCTCAGTCGTACCAACAATTGTCTCTATCTTGTTGATGAATGACGGTGCCAAGGCTGCCTATCAAGAACATAAGAACAATATCAGTCTCCGCTTCTTACGTTCTTCATCATTTTCTTTACCCGAACATCAATTAGTCGCTTTTGAAGACCAGTTTAATACTCAAATCCTCGAAGGCTATGGGATGACCGAAACTACTAGTCAATCAACGATTAATCCATTTGATGCACCCAAAGTAGGCTCTGCTGGTAAGCCGTTTGGGACGGAATTGGCAATCAACGTTGACGGACAATTACAACGTACGGACACGGAGATTGGTGAAATTTGGTTACGTGGAGATCACGTGATTAGTGATTACCTCGACCCACAGCCAGAATCATTTGAAGACG
This sequence comes from Paucilactobacillus nenjiangensis, assembly GCF_005405445.1. Classification (GTDB taxonomy): domain Bacteria; phylum Bacillota; class Bacilli; order Lactobacillales; family Lactobacillaceae; genus Paucilactobacillus; species Paucilactobacillus nenjiangensis. Next base: position 6,696 of record NZ_BJEB01000011.1, on the reverse strand, counting down.
GTTGGTTTAAAACCGGAGATTTAGGCTATGTTGATGAGGATGGTTATTTATTTGTCAAAGGCCGCCAAAAAGAAATGATTAATCGTGGTGGCGAAAAGGTTGCTCCAGCGAAAGTTGAAAGTGTTTTGAGTGACTTAGCCGTCATTAATGAAGTGGCTGTGATTGGTATGCCAGATGATTTGTATGGTGAACAAGTTACGGCGGTGATTGTTAGTGATTCACAACTTGACGAAGAAACACTGTCAGAGCAAGTTATTGCATATGCCAAGAATAATTTGGCGACTTTTGAACGTCCAACTCAAGTATTCCGAATTAGCGAATTTCCAAAAAATAATACTGGTAAAATTCTAAGACCAAAATTAAAAGAAATGTTGGTCATGCAACACGTGTAAAATTAATATGTATTTTTATGGGTTTTTGTATAATACAATTAAAATCTAGGATTGATTTTTAATCTCGTTAGCAGTATATTAATCGTGTACGATTAATTAAAAGGAGTTTTCGATGATAAGTGAAGATTTGAAATTAACCAATCAACTGTGTTTTTCGATTTACAATGCTAATCGGTTATTTAATAAGTTCTACCAAAAAGCGCTTGAACCCTTCAAAATTACGTATCCCCAATACTTAGTTTTGCTATCACTTTGGGAACGAGATCAGCAACAATTACAAGAATTAGGTGCTGAGATTGGCCTATCTAGTAATACACTGACACCGCTGCTCAAAAGACTTGAAGAAAAAGAGTTGATTACTCGTGTTCGACCTCAAACGGACAAGAGACAACTAGTGGTTTCACTCACCAATGCCGGAGAAACCATTCAAGCACCCATTGTTGAAGCGATTGCTAATTGTATTCCTCAAGACCAGTTTGATATAAATCGATATCGTCAATTACTCGAAGACAACAAAAAATTAGCGGATAAATTACAAAAGCAACTAGAATAAATTGCTGTCAGTTTGGACAACAAATTAAAAAGACACCATAACGAGATTTCAATAAATCCAGCTATGATGTCTTTTTGTATATACCAAATTATTTATTAACCATGAATTTACGGGTTAATTGTTGTAGAGGTGATTTGAGTAAGAAATAGACAATTATCATGCCAATCCAAACGCCACATGCATTCGTAATTAGATCATCGACTTCGACCCAACGTCCAAGATGGACAAGAAAATTGATAATCATTTGGGTACATTCTAAGAAAAGGCCTGTGCCAATCCCTAATAAAACCTTGTGACTTATTTTGGTTGGTTGAATAATTAATTGGTAGAAGATGCCGGCTGGTACAGTCATCAAGACGTTCATCCAAAACGCAGTGTCTAACGATTGAAATGGAATTAAATTGAAAATAATACCATCAAACAAAAAATAATGGATTTCATGAGGTGAGGTGAACCCAAAAGATACCGGGGCGAAACAAATCCGACAGATGAAGAAAGCATAAACCCAAGCACCAATTAGTGTCATTTTGGGGAATAGCGTATCATGACGTTTAAAAATGAGATAAATGAGAATAATTATTAGAATTAAAAAAATAAAAATAAATGGTATCCATTTAAGCATGGCAAGGGTTCTCCTAATATAGTGATGATAGATTACAGCCAAAAAATTGGAAATTATGGTAAATTTTCGATATAATTTTTAACATGAATTTAATTGATACAAATATGCGCAAATCAATTAATAATGAAGATGAGAGAAGTGAGTGATCAAATGGATACGCAAGATACCACGGAACTAGCGCGTAATTTAAAGAATCGACATGTTCAATTGATAGCCATTGGAGGCACAATTGGAACTGGATTATTCTTAGGCTCGGGCCAATCTATTCGATTAGCGGGACCATCAATTATCCTAGCATACATTTTAACTGGAATGGTATGTTTTTTACTTATGAGAGCGTTAGGTGAATTATTGCTCTCAAACTTAGGCTACCACTCATTTGTGGAAGCTGTACGTGAATACTTGGGAGATACAGCTGGCTTTATTACTGGTTGGACCTATTGGATTTGTTGGGTCACAATTGCCATGGCCGAAATGACCGCGATTGGTATTTATGTTCAACTTTGGCTGCCGGGAGTTCCCCAATGGGTACCAGGATTAGTATTTTTAATCATCTTATTAGGTGTTAATTTAATTACTGTTGGGGCCTTTGGCGAGGTTGAATTTTGGTTCTCATTAATTAAAATTGTAGCCATTATTGGCTTGATTGTTGCCGGAATTGTGATGCTCATCGTGAGTTATAAAACGCCATCTGGACATGTTACCGTCGCTAACTTGGTCACTCATGGTGGTTTCTTCCCAACAGGGATGAAGGGCTTTTTGCTCTCATTTCAAATGGTTATCTTTAGTTTTATTGGTATTGAAATGGTAGGTATGACTGCCGCTGAAACTCAAGATCCTAAAACAGTGTTGCCTAAAGCTATCAATGACATTCCAATTCGAATTATTATTTTTTATGTTGGAGCACTCTTTATTATTATGTGTATCTACCCATGGAATCAGTTGCAAGCATCACAAAGCCCATTTGTAATGGTCTTTAAAGATATTGGAATTACAGCTGCCGCAAGTGTGATTAATTTCGTCGTGATTACCGCGGCGGCCTCAGCATGTAATAGTTCACTGTACACCACAGGACGGATGTTAGCAGAATTAACTGCTTCATCAAAAAATCCGAAAGTTCGTCGAATTAGTAAATTATCAAAACACCATGTACCGGCCAATGCCTTGTACGTGTCATGTGTTATTATTGCTATTTCGGTGGCGTTGAATTATTTAATTCCTAGTCAGGTATTTACTTTAGTTTCAACGGTTGCAACGACTTGCTTTATCTTCATTTGGGGCATTATTATTTTAACTCACTTGAAATTTAAGAAGACCGAAAAAGGTAAAAAATCTGAATTTAAGACACCATTTGCACCAGTCAGTGATTATTTCATCTTAGTTTTCTTGGCTGCAGTGGCTGTCATTTTGTGCTTTAAGCATGAAACCTTAGTCGCACTGATTTTGTCAGTCGTCTGGTTCTGTGTCCTATACTTTGTTAAAAAACATAATGATAAAAAAATTGCATAGTTGCATCTTTCAAGTCGATGATAAATCGGCTTTTTTTGTTGGCTAAATCTTATTCTTTTGAATGCGTCAGCGGTTGTGGTATAAAGTGAGTATCAACTGTGGGAGGTTAAGTAATATGGCAAATCAACATCATCGCCCTGATTGGGCGGAAAAGTCACCGGCGCTTCGTGAGTATCATGACCACGAGTGGGGTGTAGAACAACATGATGATCAGAAATTATTTGAAATCTTGAGTTTAGAAACATATCAGACGGGGCTCAGTTGGGAAACAGTTTTAATGAAACGCGATGCTTTTAGAAAAGCGTTTGATAATTATGATATTGATCAAGTTGCGAAAATTTCAGAAGGGGTCATCAATGATATGATGGAAAATTCAGCAATTATTCGTAATAAGCGAAAACTTGATTCAACTGTGAACAACGCCAAGGTTGTTCAAAAAATTCAATCGTCAGGTCAAACGTTTGATCATTATTTATGGAGCTTTGTTGATGGTAAGCCACAAAAAATTGTTCGCGACGCTGATGGTGGTCGAGTGGTTGAAAATGAATTGTCACAGCAAATGGCTAAACAAATGAAAAAAGATGGCTTTAAGTTTGTTGGGCCAGTCACACTGTTTACTTATATGTTTGCCATTGGGATGTTAGTCGATTAATTAGTCGTCATGTACGGCTTTTTATTTTTGTATTAATTTAGTTGTATTATGCAAGTAAATTAATTAACTTTATAAATGCATTTTGCTGCAATTTAGCGTACTTAAATTATATAAGCTAAAGGGGGCAACAACAATGATAAATCGACCCAGTTGGGCAGAAAAAACAACTGTTTTACAGGAATACTATGACGATGAGTGGGGATTTGAAGAACACGATGATCAAAAATTATTTGAAATTCTATGTATGCAATCTTACCAAATTGGTTTAAGTCGCCAGACGGTGTTAAACAAACGAGATGGCTTTCGTCATTATTTTTGTGAGTACCGGATTGATAAAGTGGCGAATATGGGAGATGCACATGTCAAACTAATGCTCATTAATCCAGAGGTAATTCGTAATCGAATGAAATTGGAAGCGACAATCAACAATGCTAAAATTATTTTAGAGATGCGTGAAAATGGGTTAACCTTTAATAATTACATGTGGGGGTTTGTTGAATTTCAGCCATGTAAGTTGAAGGTGTCAGCAGATGAAAGGCTACCTTCGCAAACTAGATTGTCTGCGAAAATTGCCAAACAAATGCATAAAGATGGGTTCAAGTTGGTAGGGCCAGTTACAATTTATTCGTTTATGTTAGCGGCGGGGATGATTGATGCCCGGTTATAAAAAAATAGCCTCAATACATGTGAAAAGCCACTGTATTTGAGGTTATTTTTAGTAAATCAATAAGACAACTAGTAATTCGAGAAAACTATAGGTGACGTATTGATGTTTCATGTTTGGAAAGTTATGCATGCCAAACCAGCCAAGGACTACTAAGAGAATCGCCAAAATGGGTCTAACCGAGATTGATTGAGTTAAAACTAAGATGATAAAAATGATGGCGCTAACTGTATTGGTAATTGAAAAAATAAAGTTGTTTTTTTCAACAAAGACCGGTGTTAGGAACAAGGATGATAAGAAAAATAACGGAATTAGTGTTTGAATGAACGGCCATGAGAGAAAATGCACTGACATGAAGGCAATCGTGGCTGGAACGCTGACCGTCACTAACAAACTATAAATAATCAACCCATATTCATTTTTTAGTTGTGCAAAGCCGATTTGAACGATTAATAAGAAAATTGGAAGCAGAAGTAATAATAAAAGTAATGTGAGGTTTCCTTTGATGACACCGGAGAACGCTAAGATAAAACTGGCCAAGATGGATAACATCGCAAACGGTGATTTAAAATTTGAACTAAAAATCAGAAACGATGAAATGGCAATCGTAGCTGCGTATAGTCCAACCAGCCACAAGTTAAATTCAAATGTAGCAGTGGAGACGCCTTTGGCATATCGAATGGGAATATAAAACCAAATGCTGAGTTGAATTATGAGGGAAATAATGAGTACTTTCCAATTGATTTCTCGCCATCTTGAAATAAGTTGTGTAAACACGGCGCACCTCTGAGTAATTTATTTATGTTATATGTTAATTAATATTTACCGTTACGTCAATTGGATTCAAGATTATTAACGGTAAATTAAATTGATTCTAATACTAACTTTATGTTAGGATTGTAAAGTTATAAGTCCATTCCCGATAGGATTCACGCCTGTGAAGATGCCTTGTAACCGCAATTAGAAATTCATCTGGAATGAATTTCAAACCGCAAATAGGGGGAATTTTTTTATGTCAGAACGACATTTATTTACATCTGAGTCAGTCTCAGAAGGACATCCGGATAAAATTGCTGATCAAATTAGTGATGCAATTTTGGATGCGATGTTAGAACAAGATCCACATGCTCGTGTTGCCTGCGAAACATCAGTTACTACCGGATTGGTGTTAGTTTTCGGTGAAGTATCAACCTCTGCTTATGTTGATATTCAAGGTGTTGTCCGCGATACAATCAAAAAAATCGGCTATAACGATTCAAAGATTGGTTTTGATGGAGACACTTGTGCCGTGTTAGTAGCATTAGATGAACAATCACCTGATATTGCTCAAGGAGTCGATGAAGCTCTTGAACGTCGTGATGGTGATGTTGATCCACTCGACCAAATTGGTGCCGGTGATCAAGGTTTAATGTTTGGTTATGCTACTGATGAAACACCTGAATTGATACCATTAGCGCTTTCGTTGAGTCATAAGTTGATGCAACGAATTGCTAAATTACGTCATTCTGGTGCGTTGAAATATTTGCGTCCTGACGCAAAGGCCGAAGTTACCATCGAATACGATGATAACAACGTTCCAGAACGTGTTGATACGGTTGTTTTGAGTACTCAACATGATGAAGAAGTTTCGTTGGAGCAAATTCGTAAGGATGTCATTGAACAGGTTATTAAAAATGTCATTCCAGCTGAATTGTTGGACGATAAAACCAAATATTATATTAATCCAACTGGTCGTTTTGTGATTGGTGGTCCTCAAGGGGATGCCGGATTGACAGGACGTAAAGTGATTGTTGATACTTATGGTGGTGCAGCTCATCATGGTGGTGGTGCCTTTTCTGGTAAGGACGCAACGAAAGTTGACCGTTCAGCTAGTTATGCCGCTCGTTATATTGCCAAAAATATCGTGGCCGCTGGTTTTGCCAAGAAGGTTGAAGTTCAATTAGCCTATGCAATTGGTGTTGCACAACCAGTTTCCGTTTCAGTTGATACATTTGGTACTGGAACGGTCACAAATGCTGCGTTAACAGAAGCTATCCGCCATAACTTTGATTTACGTCCACAAGGTATCATTCAAATGCTTGATTTACAACGTCCAATTTACAAGCAAACTGCTGCTTATGGACATTTTGGTCGGACAGATATTGATTTACCTTGGGAACATCTTGATAAGATTGATGCACTAAAAGAAGAATTAGCATAATTATAAAAAGGTTTGCCATTAATGCAGACAAAAAACTCTCTGAGGATGTCGCTACGCTCCATTCCTCGTAACCATATCAAGAAATAAAACTGCCCTCAAGATTT
>NZ_BJEB01000010.1 GCF_005405445.1 Paucilactobacillus nenjiangensis | reverse complement strand
ACCGCCGTATACGGAACCGTACGTACGGTGGTGTGAGAGGTCGGTAGCTGAACTAATCAACTGCCTCCTACTCGATTTTAATATTAGTTAATTATTTTGTAAGTACTCGTTGATTGAACGGTTTGGGGGCGCACTCTTATCCGAAACGTGTTCCCAATTCAAACTTCTCACTTAACTCACATAAGCAAATTACCAAGTGCAGGTAATCCGCTTATGTTTTGTTAATACTCGAAGTCTGACCGAATTGGCTCACACTCTTATTTTAGCAGTGGCATCACAATATTCGTCCATGCCCAACTGATGGGCATGATAACGACCATGGCGGGAATCATATCGGCAACGGGGAACATTTTAAGATTGAGAATCCGAAAACCAGTGGCGAGAATTAAGATACCACCGACCGCCTTGAAGTCTGCAATCATGTCTGGCGTAGTCAGTGGATAAATGAAGCCGGCTAAAAGAAACAGTAAAAAGAAAATAATAAAATTAGGCACTGAAATGGAACAGACGACAAACCCGAGACTGGCCGCAAAAATCATGGCGGTAAAGAAATCGAGGGCCGATTTAGCAATCAAAATCGATGGGTCGCCAGTCATACCTTCGTACAATGAACCATAAATTCCAGTTCCACTCGCACAAAAGAGCACCAATACGGTGACAAATATTTGAATGAATTCAGCTTCACCAATTTTATTTTGACTATGAGGCATGATTTTATTCATCCCCTTTTGCATTTGCCCAGCACCCTTAGCAATCCAGTCACCAAAGTGAATAATCAGTCCAAATGCAGTCCCGATGATTAATGAAAAAATCACGGCCGGCATACTTTTCATTGGTGCGATTAAGTAAATTCCCATCGCTAATGAAGCTGAGCCGAAAATAGTTGTGAGTTGCGTTTTGAAGCTGTCGGACATTTTGCTTCCAAAAAATCCACCTAATAAGCCACCAATTAAGATGGACATTGAATTAAAAATAACACCTGTTGGCATATGATAAGTTCCTCATTTCGTAAGTTTGTTTCTAGCAGTGAATCGTTCATAGCTAATGAAAATAAAAGGCACACTTATGAATTGAAGAAGAATTAAAATTGCAATATGAATTCATACTTTCCCTCTAAACATGTAATTAATTACAGTAAACAAGATTATTATACGCTCATCAAAATAAAAAGCACGCTCAATTTTGAGGGTGCTCTTGGTCAAATTAAATTATTTTTTTTCCCACCAGTCGTTATGCATCAACATCCATCCGGCTGCCACACAAAGGACAACCATGATTAGCAGAGTTAGTTCCCAACCAATTGGCGATTTCTCGAATGGCACATGCACGTTTTGCCCAAAGAAACCAAAGACGATTGCCGGAATCGTTAAGACAATTGAATAGATGGTCAAAAACCGCATTGTGTTATTTAGTTCCATGTCCAGAACTTTGGAGTAGGAAGAAGAAACTCGAGCAGTCATATCAGAAGTCATTGTGGCCATTTCTAGGCCCTGTTGAGCTTCGACAATAACATTGTCTAACATTTCCCCTTGCGCGGGGGTTAAGTCGGTTGAGTGGCGTTTTAATTCATTTAAGAGTGAAACGTTGCCTTTGACTGAGGTTAAGATGTAAACTAATCCAGTTTCAATAATCATAAACTCATTAATTGCTTTACGATTGGTTTTTACCCTAAGTTCAGCCTGGATTTGCTGCCGTTTTCGGTCGGCCAGTCTGATTGGTTTGAAATAGGCGACTGATAAACGATACAATAGGGGCAGTACTAAACTGAATTGATTATCGATGGCGGGATTAGGGCCTAATTTTTTGAGTTGTCCCTCAAACATTTCACGCACAAATTTGGTATGATCACCGGTAAATGAAATTAAGGTACCCTTGGTCAGCATGATGCCAACGGGCACTGTTTGGGCCTCATTTTCTTCGTCACCTTCATAATAAACATCAAAAATAATTAAGGTGATATTTGAGTTTGGGTCCACTTCAACACGGGCACGTTCGTCAGGATCCAAAACGTACCCTAGCATTTCACTAGTTACACCATATTCGTTGATTAATGTGCTGATTTCCGCTTCGGAAGGCGAGAGCACATTAATCCAAGTAAATTCATCATTTAAAGCTTGCGTCGTTAACATAACTGTTTCCCCCAGGTGTAAATTCAATTTAACCATACCATTTTTCAATCTTGTTGTGTAGTTTAAGGCGCTTATAGAACGGAGGTATCAGCATGTGTACAAGCATTTATCAAGTCGCAATTGACGGCACACATGTTTTGTCACGAACGATGGACTGGCCTACTTTAGAGTCGAGTCCGGTCTTTATTCCAAGAAATTTCAAGTGGCATTCAGTCTATGATCATCACGAATATTCAAATCCATATGCATTTATCGGTGGTGGAAAAGTCACGCCGAATCGATCTGATGTCTCAGATGGGGTGAATGAATATGGATTGTGTGCGCAAAAATTAACCTTTGCCAATGGCACTCAATATAGCGAACAGCGCAATGACAGCAAAATTCAACTAGCGTCATTTGAATTTGTTTTCTGGGCGTTAGGTCATTTTAAATCAGTGCTTGATTTAGAACAAAACATCGAGCAAATTGAATTGATGACGGAAACTTTTAGTGATTTGAAATATGGTAAGCCGGAACTACACTTTGCATTTACCGATACGACCGGACGAACCATTGTACTGGAGCCAACGCAAATGCCAATGAGAATTATTGAAAATCCATTGGGAATTGTGACCAACGTGCCTCATTTTGAACGCCAAATTGAACGCTTAAAAGATTACGTCAATTTTACTGATGAATTTAATCAGGGTCAGGTGCCGTTGAATACAGCGAAAGTCACGACGGGTAATTTATCTGGGAAATCAATTCCACCGGGGTCATATTCACCTGGTGCGCGATTTATCCGGGCAGCTTATTTTAAAGAACGGGCCAATCAACCAATTGATGAAACCCAAGCGATTGTCAGCAGCTGGCACTTGTTAGATAGCGTCAGCGTACCACGGAACACGGAACATCAATCGACATATTCAGTCTATCGGGCCGCTACGGTTGCCGAATCAAAAAGTTATTATTTTCAGTCCTATCATCGAGAAGGGATTGTTAAATTAGTTTTGCGACCAGAAATGCTCTCATGGACCGAACCTAAAGTCTATGAAGTTAAAGATGAATTAGCCGTAAAAAAATTAAATTAAGTGAGAATGATATGTCAGCAAAACATTACACAATTGAAGAATCCATCACTGGCTTACAAATGCCAATGGCATTACGTGAACTGTTAGAAAAAGTTTGGTTATTGCCTAAAAAATATGTCCATTTTTTGCGCATTCGAGAAAACGTGACGGTGAATGGTAGTTATCAGACGATGAATTCCATCGTGAACAATCATGATGTGGTGCGAATGCATTTTTTAGGGGATGAATTTCGGACACCAACTTCGAATTATCAAATCGATGATCGTTTGGAGTTACCAGTTATCTTTGAAAATCGTGATTTGATGGTGGTAAATAAACCGGCAGGTATTAAGAGTCACCCGAACCAGGCGGATGAAAGGGGCACCTTAATGAATTTTGCTGCGGCATATTTAGCCCAAACCGATGAGGCACCTTTTATGGTTCATCGAATTGATCAGCAAACTAGTGGTGCAGTGATTATTGCTAAAAATCCAGTGGTCGTGCCAATTTTAGACCGACTGATTAGTAGTCATTTAATTAAACGTTCTTATTTAGCGATTGTGGATGGCCAGGTGGAACCAAAAACTGGCCTAATTAATGGCGCGATTGGTACTGATCCAATGGACGTCAGAAAAAGGAAAATTAATGGCGAAAATGCCCAAACGGCCGTGACGCATTATCATGTGCTTGCTGCCAACAAATTGCATTCCTTGGTGCGCTTAGACCTAGAAACGGGACGGACTCATCAAATACGGGTTCATTTGGCGTCAATTGGACATCCAATTGTGGGCGATCCATTGTATAATAATCAGCCACAATCTGGTGAAATGTTGTTACATGGATTTGAATTACAATTAGTAGTACCATTTAAAAATACTCAGCAAAAAATAAATGTTAAATATCCGGACTATTTTTATCGAGATATAGTACACTATAGTCTTAATTAAAACACGTAAGTGGAGGACGTAAATTGTCACTTTTAGGGAAATTATATGGGCCATTCTTTGATTTAGATAATTGGGCTCAAGTTATAACTTCGGGTCAAGATTGGTTGATAATTTTGTCATTAATCTTGATTGAATGTTTGTTGTCCGTTGATAACGCAATTGTGTTAGCAACACAGGCACGAGTTTTGCCAATCTTAAGACAACAAGAAAAAGCTTTGTTATATGGTTTGATTGGATCGTATATCTTTAGGTTCTTAATTATTGGAGTGGGTGTCTACCTAATTCATATTTGGGAAATTAAAGTTATCGGTGCGGCTTATTTGATGTATCTTGTGTATAAGTTCTTCAGCAGCAAGCTCCGTGGTAAGAAAAAAGAATCCAACGTAAAATTAAAAACCGATAGTAAACGATCACTATTTTGGACAGTCATCGCACAAATTATTTTGATGGATATCATTTTTTCAGTTGATTCCGTGTTGGCTTCACTGGCCATTTCAACTAACCCTGTGATTGTGTTGATTGGTGGACTGGTGGGAATTCTTGCGATGCGGGGAATTGCAGTGGTCATTATGAACTTGATGCGTAAAGTGCCAGAATTGGAACCCATGGCATACGTCTTGATTGCCTTAATCGCGGTCAAATTATTCTTAACGATTCCAATGATTGATATCGAAATTTCATCAGGGGTATTTGGAGCCTTCGTGCTAGTCATGTTCCTGATTACGTTTATCATTCATTTCATTCGCCAACGTGCTAAAGGAGACGATTCAGATGGCAACGATAGCAACTAAAGAAAATTTTAGCGAAGTAACCGCCGGCCCAATTACCATTGTTGACTTTTGGGCTCCTTGGTGTGGACCTTGTAAAATGGTTGATCCAATTTTAGAACAATTAGAGCCCCAATTTGCCGACAAAATTAATTTTGTTAAAATGAATGTCGATGACAATCAAGAATTGGCTGAGCAGTTCAAAGTAATGAGTATCCCCAGCTTAGTCGTGTTTAAAAACGGCGTGGCTAAAGAAAAAATTACTGGTGTTTTCCCCAAAGAAAAACTAGAAAGATACTTTGAAAAGAAAATTGAAGAATAAATTCAGAGCGTGAAACTTCCCGGGAGATCACGAGCACTAACGTGGCTACGAGCAATTGCGAAAAGCAATTGGAGTAGGTAAGTTAGGCGTAATGAGGTGGGAAGATGAGCGTATTTAGACCAGAGCGCGAAGCTTCCCGGGAGCTCACGAGCACTAACATTGCTACGAGCAATTGCTAAAAGCAATTGGAGTAGGTAAGTTAGGTGTAATGAGGTGGGAAGATGAGCGTATTTAAATCAGAGCGTGAAACTTCCCGGGAGCTCACGAGCACTAACAATTTAAATATATTAATTTTGAGAGAATAGCTGACATGTTATTCTCTTTTATTATGTGGTCGGTCCAATTTTAAATAATTATAATTAAATCCGGAAATGATAGATATTTATCGTTAATAATTTATAAAATAATATGAAAATATTAACAAATTAATTATATTTTTTATCCATAATCCTTGATTTTAGGTTAACGATTGCCGTAAAATCAGATAAAATAATGAAATCAGGGATGGATTATGTTAAATTATCGGCAACAAGATAAATGGGACAACGGCAATGAAGGATTCCAATCACCAATCAGTCTAATTTACGATGATGTAATTAATAATCAAACTGATTGGCAGTTCGACATCAAAAGTCCGATTCTGGGGCAGTTGATTGAAGATTCAAATAATACGTTTAGAATTACTGGTACAGGCAATGTGACAATCAATCAAATCAATTTTCAATTTCAAGAATTGCATTTTCATGCGCCATCAGAACATTTAATTGATAAACAACAGTATCCAATGGAATGGCATTTTGTCTTTAAAACCAATGCTATGCAAACGATGGTGATTGGTAAAATGGCAACGGAAGGTAAAAGCAGTCCCGTTTTTGACATTATTTTGGACGAGTATGTCTCTGGTGAGCAAACTAAATTATCCAAACATATCGATTTAACTCCTTTCCTACAAGGATTAGACCATGTTTACCATTATCAAGGTTCACTGACTACACCACCACTCACTCAAGGAGTAGAATGGTATGTAGATAAAGATCCGTTTTCCTTATCAGAATTGCAAATTGAACGTTACCAGGATATATTTGCTTTACCAAATAACCGAAAAATACAGCCGATGAAGCACCGGCCGGTCAGTTTCGGAAAAATGTAAGGAGTTTTTCAAATGAAAATTGGATTCGTAGGCACGGGCGTAATGGGAACAGGGATTGTTAATAACTTTCTGAAGGCTGGGCATGAAGTGACGGTTTACAGCCGGACAAAGTCAAAGGCACAACCTTTAATTGATAACGGCGCCAGTTGGGGTGATACTCCAGCAGCCGTTACGAGTGGACAAGATTTTGTCTTTACTATGGTTGGATACCCGAAAGATGTTGAAGATGTTTATATGGGTGAAAATGGCATCTTTTCCACCGCTACACCAGATCAAGTGCTGATTGAAATGACGACTAGCACACCTAGCTTGGCTATTAAATTGGGCCACTATGCGGACGAACACAATTTAAAAATTATCGATGCTCCTGTTTCCGGTGGGGATGTCGGTGCTAAAAATGCCACATTAACAATTATGGTTGGTGGGACTGATGCTGCTTTCCAGCAGGCACTTCCAGTGTTGAAACAAATTGGGCAGCAAGTGAAACGCTTTGGTGATTATGGTAGTGGACAGCATACGAAGATGGCTAATCAAATTATGATTGCAGGCACGATGACTGGATTAACAGAAATGCTGGTCTACGCGAAAGCTGCTAAGTTAGACTTATCCGAAGTTTTGGATACACTTAGTTCTGGTGCAGCCGACAATTGGAGTATGGATAATTATGTCCCTCGAATTTTAAAACAGGATTATACGCCAGGGTTCTTTGCCAAACATTTTTTAAAGGATTTACGAATTGCTTTGGATGAAGCCAACAAGATGGATATTCCGTTGCCTGCCACTGAAAAAGCTAAAGAACTCTATGAACAACTCGTTGATGAAGAAAAATTAGGTAATGATGGGACTCAAGCACTCGTAAAACTGTGGTGGAGTTAATAATTATTTAAGAGACAGCAGCTGTTAATTCAGGGCTGTTTTTGTTTTGTAAGGATTAATTAAAATTGGAGCAAACCAGTTTACGTTTGAAAGATTATATATTAATATAAGTCGATTAAGAGTAACTATGGAATTAAGGGGAATGGATTGAAACATAAATCAAGTCTAATGTGGCTCGCAGTTGTTTTAGGATTCATTTTTCTGCCAACCATAGATAATGACAATACAACTTTGGGAAAAACTGTTGAAAAATGGAATTCAGAAATTAATACCATTTTCACAGATATTAATGCTCGATTTAGTTCGACGGGCGTGATTAATCAAAATTCAGTTTCATCGAGTAAAGATTCATCGAGTGATGAAACGCCAATTGAAACAAATGTTCAAGGAAAGACGTTATCGAATACGTATTATTACCACTACGATAAAAACGTGTCTCAAGCGGTTAAGGACCAGTTCAATCAAGCTGTGAAAATTTACAATCGAACTGGGATTGTTAAGCTGGTTAAGGGTGATGGTACCGATGAACAAAATCAGATTGAATTTTCGGTCTATCAAAAGACAATGGAAACTTCAGCTCTTCAAAATTCAATCGAGCTTGGTCATGGTGGGCCGGCCATTATTCAGCGAACTGGATGGGGTGCTTATACTGCCAACCATGCAATTGCAAGTTTGAATATTAAATATGCCAACTCAATTAAGCTATCAGTGGCAGTCCATGAGTTGGGCCATGCCTTAGGTTTGGATCATTCTAAGGATATTCAATCAGTCATGTACCCAACTGACCAAGGACGAACTACTTTGACGAATGCTGATATAAATGGGCTCAAAGCAATCTACGCAAAATCATAGAATGAAGGTGGATCTAGATGGAAATTTTATTAACGCCACTTGCCATGTCTGACGGTGCTAAATTTGGTATCGCAGCTGGTGTAATAGTGTTTATTTTGTTGTTTATTAAATTGATAATTGGATTCATAAAATTTTGTTTTCGGCATCCAATTTTGTTCGTCTTACTATTAATATTCGGTGGGCTTGGGATTGCCTTTAACGTGTTACTGGCAGGAATATTAATCGTGGCAGTAATTGCCGGTTTTGGGGTTCTGTCGTTGTTTAATGTATTCAATTTATAACAAATATCAAAAGGAGATTAGACAATTTTGCCTAATCCCCTTTTCTAATCGAGTTCAAATGATAAATCTAGTGGTATGACGTGATTGGTTAAATAACCTAATGAGATAAAATTTGCGCCGCAATGAGCATATGTTGCCAAATTATCTAACGTAATCCCGCCAGAAACTTCAATTTTAATGCTGTCGGGTACGCTTTGTTTCCATTCGCTGACGGTGGCTGGAGTTTGATTATCAAACATAATGATATCAACTCGGCTTTCAACAGCTAATTGTAATTCTGCTAGTGTTTCAACTTCGACTTCAATCGTTTTCGTTGGGCCAATTTCAGTACGAATTTGTCGAACCGTTGTGGGCAAATCGTTGATTAATTTCCAATGATTATCTTTGATCATCACCGAATCGTATAGTCCCATCCGATGATTGATGCCTCCGCCAGTGTGAACGGCGATTTTATCAAAGTACCGCAAACCAGGTGCGGTCTTTCGAGTGTCTAAGATTCCGATCGAAGAATCGTTTAATGTGTCAATTGCGTGTGAAGTGGCGGTTGCAATGCCGCTCATTCGTTGCATTAAATTTAGAATTAAACGTTCAGAGGTCAATAATGTATGTGCAGGTCCACTCACTTTTCCAAATACGTCACCAGAATTTAACCTTGTGCCATCGGTGAGAAGTGGCGTGTACTCAACATCGTCGGAGAGTAGTTGGTAAATTGTACTTGGCAAAAATTGACCGGCTAAAATTCCGTTTGACTTAGCAATGAAGTACCCAGAGACAATCGGGTTTGGAAGTGAAACTACTGATAAGTCGCCGGCACCAATATCTTCTTGGAGAAAGTTCAGTAAGATGCTTGTTTCATATGATGAATTATTTTGCATTCGCCAAGTCCTTTGCATAGGCATCGTCTTCTTTTGAAATTCCGGTCACTAGGATTAGAACTCCTACAATTAAAATTGCCACAAAACCTAACCAGATACTGGTAATGGAGAAATTAAATTCAAGTGCCATCCCCACGAGAAATGGGCCAACCACGGCACCAACCCGGCCAACAGCTTGGGCAGTGCCCATACCAGTTCCCCGAATTTCTTGAGGAAATTGACTTGGTGTTAAGGCAATCAATGTTCCCCAGGTACCGAGCATGAAGAATGAAAGGAACGCACCACAGACTAATACCATGGTATTGCTGACGGCAACACCAAATGCCAGGGCACTAACAATGGTACCAAGTAAGTAAATAAACAGCACTCGTTTGCGACTTAATTTATCCAGCAGGTAAACAGCAAAGAAATAGCCAGGCAATTGCGCGAAACTAATTAAGAGCGTGTAACCAAAGCTATTGACGATTGGCAATCCACGCAAGACGAGCACACTAGGCAACCAGAGAAACATGCCATAATAACTGAGCATGACGACGAACCAAAGTGCACCTAACACAATTAATGGACGATGATGTTCTGAGCGCCAGAGTGAACGCAGTGTTTGTTTTGATTTTTGAGGTTTAAGTGGCTCATCGGATAAATGACGCCGCATAATAAAGGCAAAGATAACAGTGATTGAAGCGACGATGATGGTATAGCGCCAACCAATTTTGGGCATGACGAAGAAGGATAGTAGGGCCGCGATAATCCAACCAATCGCCCAAAAACTGTCAGCAACGACCAACATCTTAGCTTGCTTTTTCCCTTGAAAACGGTCGGCGACAGCGGTTGCGGCGACGGGTAATTCTCCGCCTAACCCAATCCCAGTGATAAAGCGAATCGCGATGAAGGCGGAGACATTTTGAGTTAAGGTCAGCAAGATATTGCTCAATGAAAATAGGATCAGCGTGCCAATTAACACGTTTTTACGACCATACTTATCAGCCAGCAAGCCACACAATGGGGCACCAACAACCATCCCCAGTGAAGTTGAAGCACTGACTAAGCCTAGTTGACCAGCAGTTAAGGACCATTCGACCTTTAACAGCGGCATGATAAATGATAATAAGGCAACATCCATGGCATCAAATAACCAGGCAGTACCGATGATAGCCATGAAGTAACGACTTGAACGTGACATTGAAATTCCTCCTATGATTGCTCTTTCTCTTAATAAAAGTAAAAAATACTTTTATTTGAATAAATAAAAAAGTACAATGTACTTTTATTGAATACACCATACCACTGTCAATCTGAGGAATCAAGCTGGAAGATAAGCTAATTGATATTTACGTGCGGGCCGCCCGGGACGATTACTAGTCGTGATGCCCACTTCAACAAATAAATGTTTATGATTTTTTTTGAAATTTGAATTATCAATTTGGTTGACATCTTTTTTCAAAAAAGCCGCATATACGCGCCGCGCTGATTTTAGTGTAAAACTGGTCCCCAGCATTAAGAGAATATTGGGTTGATAGTCCAGCTTATTTTTAATCCGGTCACATGCCACCTTTAAAATCCACGAATGATCAAAGGCTAATTGATTGTCCGCAAGTTGATGCGCATCTAATTTGGCATAATATGCATCATGGTTTGTGTCAGCAGCGGTCGCAAATTGTTGGTCACCGTTTGAAAAAAGATACTGACTCTCGTTGGATGACATCGCAAACCAACGGGCGTCGGTGGTGCCATAACCAGGATCCAATTTGGGCATATCAGGTAAGAAGGTCATGTAAGAAAGTGATAGTGACCGACTACCCGGATAACGTGTCTGATGCGTGAAGGTGGCTAATTGTTCAGTATGAAAATCAGCTAACTCTAGTCCAATTTTTTCTTTAACGAGCCTTAACGCAGATTCGTCAGCATCTTCATTTGACCTTAAAAAAGTATCTGGCAAGGCCCAGCGATTTTCAAAGGGCCACTCTGACCGTTTGACTAGTAGCAAATTGACGCAATTTGAATCGTGGTCGAAGCTCCAGATTAAGTTAGTAATATTAATATATGGTCGTTCATTGACGGAAGTTTCTGTTGCCAAGTTATATGTCCACTTCTTTCGAGTATGATAAATTAATTGTAGCACATCAAAAATGGAAATCTGCGTTGAAATTAACATTTGGATTAACGGCCATAGACGTATGTTATCATACGTTGCAAGGAGGAGTTCTTAATGACTAAAAAATTGAGTTCTTATATCAACGCCTATCAACAACAATTAATGCAAGGAGATATTGAAGTGGCTTACGTGGCCTTACAGAAATATATCCGCTCGTTAAAAACTAATTTGGCAAAAGCATTATCGTCAGAGTATCAATTCGGTAATATTTCGCCGGGTAATTTAGATTATACTTATTTTCCATTTTTCACTCATCAGATGCGCGCGGATAAATTACGATTTGGACTGGTGTTGAATCATCAAGCCATGCAATTTGAGCTGTGGCTGATGGGTCAAAATGAACAAGTCCATCTGCAGTATTGGGACCTTTTAAAAGCTACTCCATGGAATGCCGAGCGCACTAGCATGCCGCGGTACTCGGTCCTAGAAGTGACTGTCAGTGAACAGCCTAATTTTGATGACTTAGAAACATTAACGACAGAAATTATTAATCATACTGTCAGTAATAGTGAGAAAATTTTAGCAACCCTCAACGAAATCAACCATGCCAAATGAAAAAGCTAATCATTCAAAATTTGAATGGTTAGCTTTTTGCGTTGAGCCGTGAAGCTCAGTTATTTATGAAAACATCTTTTTAGTGGCACGAGCTAAAACTCTTGGATCCTTGTCAAAGCGAGGGTTCTTGACGAGTTTTTCCATTGGCACCCCAGCGAAATGGTATGCGCCAATTTCACCAGAACGGACGGCACTTTGTTCAGTGAAGATCATTTGGTAAGGTTGTTCAACAAATTCACCAGTGAATGCTAGGTTAGTGGAGTGACGGGGAATCACTTCAGGACGATCAGTCTTCGCACGATTATTGAAGAGCGCCGAAGCATATGGCATGTAAACGGGAATGTTATTAATTACACTGTCAAAAATTTCTGTTTTCTTTTCCAAAATGTTGTGTGGACCTGGATCAACCTTTGCTAGTTGACCAACTAATTCTTCTAGCATTTCTTTACCAGTCATTTTGATGTACTGCTTGTCGACAAACTCACCGGTCCGGCGAGGATAAAGGAAGTATCCCCAGATAACCGTTTCGTTTGGTTTTTGAGTCGTGAAGTGGGGTTGATGGTGAACCACAATCGACATATTGATGTCTTCATGACCTAAGGAAGTGATTGGAGTGGTCGAAAGGAATGAATTTAAGGCATTTCCGGGTACTTGAGTGGTAATGCGTGTAACTTCATTTAATAAAATGTGGTTATTGGTCGTTAAGGTAAAGCTGACCCATTCGCTGGCATCTCTGTCGGCAAAAAACTTGTCAGGATTACCAAGGTTGTAGAAACGTTCGGCTGCTTTCTTCCACAAACCGGATGCAGCACCATAATCCATATTTTCACTGACAGGCGTGTTGTAATCACCCATGGTAGCAGAATCCGTAATTGAACCATTTGTGAAGAAGACGGCTGTGTCTGGGTCAACTTCAATGGATTCATTTTCATCAGTTTCAGTGTTAACTATTTCTAAACCAGTCACTGTAATCTCATCTTGCATTTGGGTGTCTAAGAAATCAAAATCAGTGACGCGCCGATTCAAAACAATCTTGCAGCCTTGGTCTTTCAGATAGTTGATAATTGGGAGCATGATACTTTCGTATTGATTGTAACGAGTCCGGTTGACCCCAACTAAGTGCTCAATTTGAGTAAATTCGTAAATCATTTGATGCATGTAGCGCCGTAATTCCTGAACGGAACTCTTGGTTCTAAATGCAAAGGTGGTTTCCCACATGTACCAGAAGTTAGTTTGGAACATATGAGGATCATTCTTAAAATATTCCGCGATGGTAATGTTATCTAATTTTTCTTCGTCCTTGTCGGGCATCATGACTAATTTTGATAACAAGACCCGGTCTTTGTTATTTAAACCTAAATGACCACCATTGATGATACCTTTGCCACCTTGTAATAAACGTGCTTTATCAAACGTCCGGTGTTTACCATCAAAATCAAGGGTATCTTCGGCCGCGGTCATCCCATCCTCAGTTGCAGAAGGAATCCGTTGAAGTAAGTCCATCAAATCAACGTAGGTTCTGTAGTTGAGCATCCGACCACCACGAGCGACATAGCCCGTCGTATTAGCCATTTCTTGATTCTTGTTCCAATATTCGTCAGTTGTTTCGTCGGTAGGGGCACCGTCATTTGAACCGTGATCATCAAGTGAATAAAAGGTGATATTCTCTCCAGACCAGTGACCTTCTTGAATCAGATAAACCGCTGCAGACATGTTTGCGAGACCTGCGCCAATCATTATTGCTTTATGTTTAATCATGATATTGACCTCCTGAATATGAAATTGAATTCGGGTTTAGTATAAAACACGCATTTGTTAATTGCAATCATTATGTACATCAACCATTTCATGCAGTTAATCATTTACAAGGGTTTAACATCAACCTTTGGCACTGGTGAAACGAGATAGCTACCACCAACATTACAAATAAAGAAACTACCCAACTAGTGGTTTAGTTAGGTAGCCATGTTTTATTCTTCGAAGTACGAATATAATTTTTCCGAGGTGAGAGCTGCTTTGTCATTCCCGGTTAAATCGGCGACAATTTTGCCATCGGTTAGCACAATCAAGCGATTACCGTAAGTCAAGGCATCTTCTAAGTGATGCGTAATCATTAAGGCGGTCAGATGATCTTCGCGGATTCGTTCATCCGTCGTGATTAACAGTTGACGGCTGGTTTTAGGATCAAGCGCAGCCGTATGTTCGTCCAATAGTAGAATATCTGGTTTTTTCAACGTTGCCATCAAAAAACTTAAGGATTGGCGTTGCCCACCAGATAGATTGCCGGTGGCGGTATTCATCCGTTTTTCCAGGCCGTTTTTCATTTTACCTGCAAATTCAGTGAGTTCAGGCAGTTGTTGTTTTAACTTACGAGAACGAAGACCGTGTGAATCACCACGCTTTTTGGCGAGCAATAAGTTTTCGGCGACGGTCATTCGGGGTGCGGTGCCTAGTTTAGGATCTTGGAAAACGCGACTCAAAAAGCGAGTGCGAGACTCTTCGGATTCCTTTGAGATATCCTGCCCGTGCAATAAGATTTGACCACTATCAAGCGACAAGTTACCACCAATGATATTAAAGAGGGTGGATTTACCGGCACCGTTAGCACCGACGATTGTAATAAAATCACCTTCGTTAATTGTTAGATTTAAAGCTTTTAAAATTTGTGTTTCAGAAGAAGTCCCTTTGTTGACCACGGTGGTGGCATTTTTAATTTCTAAAATTGGCTTAGTCATTCACTTTTACCCCCTTTGATATAACCGTATCAAGATGGAGTGCTTTGCTCAATTGTGGTAACATCATGCAAATTGCGAGCACGATAGATGATAGGAGGTTCAAATCGTTGGCGCTGAATCCAATTTGGAGGACGGCCAGTAATAAGAGCCGATAAATGATACTACCAAGGGTCACAGCGACTAACCGTTGCGTTAAAGTTAATTCGCCAAACACCACTTCACCAATAATGATGGAAGCTAAGGCAATGACGATGGTCCCAATCCCCATATTGATATCAGCGTAACCATTACTTTGAGCAATGAGAGCACCACAACCGCCGACCATGGCGTTGGACACCATTAGTCCCATGATTTTCATGTTATCGGTGTGAATCCCTAATGATTTTGCCATTTTTTCATTATCACCAGTGGCAATGAAGGCTTGGCCTAAATCGGTTTGGAGGAAAAAGACTAGCAATAAGGTGATGACCGCAATCACGACCATCCCCAACACTACACTGTCATAGTAAGTTGGTAAACTCTTTAAAAAGTCAGTTTTCAACAGCGTGTCATGTCCCAAAAGGGAGGTGTTTGATTTACCCATGATCCGTAAGTTGACCGAATAGGCAGCGGTCATGACTAAGATTCCGGCGAGTAAAATTGGAATCCGGCCTTTGGTATATAGTAAGCCGGTAATTAATCCAGCAGCCATGCCTGCCAACATAGCTAATAAGGTCGCCACGATGGGTGACATTCCGTTAACAATCGCAGTTACTCCAACGGCGGCACCGAGTGGAAAGGTTCCTTCAACCGTCATATCCGCAATATCCAGTATTCTAAATGTTAAAAATAATCCGAGTCCTAAGATAGCCCATAACAGGCCTTGCCCAATGGCAGATACAATTAATCCCATTATTTGAAGACCTCCCCATCAGTTTGTGCTTCTTTCAAGAATTTAGCAGGAACAGTAATTCCTAATTTCTTGGCTTGTTTCAAATTTACCGTGGCATCCCCATGACGAATATAGTCAATCGGGGTGTCTTTAGTGGTAATCTTACCCTTTAAAATTTGGCCGGCAATTTTACCACCACGAACGCCTAATTTATATTGGTTAATACTATAGGTTGCTAAGCCACCGTCTTTAACCATCGTATCGACGGTTGGAAAGATTGGTTTCTTGGCTGCATTAGCGTTGTTGACCAGGGTTTGCATGGCGCCGGCAATTGTATTGTCAGTGGGGACAAAGACCGCATCCACTTCAGTCAACATTTGTTGGGACACCTGATTTAAATCATTACTATTGGAAATTGAATAAGTTTTGACATTGACATTTTCTGCTTTACAAATGGCGACAAACTTCTTTTCCTCCGTCACTGCGGAACTATCACTCGAAGTATAGATGACGCCAAGAGTTTGCATATTGGGCATGAAATCTTTAATCAGTTGTAATTGTTCTTTCAAAGGTGCTTGATCAGAAATCCCAGTGATATTTCCACCTGGCCTCTTGTTGTTTTTGACTAGTCCGGCATCTTTAGGGTCGGTCACGGCACCAAGGACAATAGGAATCTTACTGGTAGCATTGGCAAGGGCTTGAGCCGCCGGGGTCGTGATTCCAATTAAAATATCTGAATTTTCGTTGACCAGTTTTGAACTCATCGTCTTTAAGTTACTTTGATCACCTTGGGCATTTTGATAATCAATTTTAATGTTTTTGCCATCGGTGTAGCCTTCGTCTTTTAAGCCCGCGACTACTCCTTTATGAATTTGGTCGAGCGCAGGATGATGCATTAAGGTCAAGATGCCGACCTTAGGTGTTTTATTCGTGGCAAAACCACCACCTTGAAAATAACCAATTCCAAGTAAAACAAGAATAATAGCAATAAAACCGTACATTCTTTTCATTAGTTACGTTTCCTCCATTATATAAATAGTGTGTGACAACATCCGGGAAACACCGAGCATTAGCGAAAAAATATAGAAGCTTCGGTAAGGAAGCGAGATATTTAAAGTTAAGAGAGGTGGTTGGATGGTGGAGCATGATTCAAAATAGTGTGTGACAACATCCGATAAGCACCGAGCATTAACGAAAAAATATAATTGCCTAAGACAGTAGAAAAGCCTACCGGTTAACCCGAGGTAGGCACATGAATTATTAGTAGGAACATTAGCAATTTTAATGTTGTCTTAATCAATTTAATTATAAGGAATGAAAGAGAGAGTGTCAATTTGGTATCTTTCAGATTATAATTTATATAATAATACGTTATAAAAATAATTATATTGGTTAAAATGGCTGCTAAAGTAGAATTTTATTGTGTTTTAATAACAATATAAAAATTATAAATATATTTATGAAATTAATTTTATGTAAGTCAAACGTTGACCTGATAGGGATATTGAGCCTTTTTTGCAAAAAATCGCCAATCTGCAGATTGCAATAATTTGTCACCCCAGTATGATAGTAACAAATCAATTAAGACAGGAGAACGAGAATGACAGTTTATAACTTTTCAGCCGGCCCTGGCGTAATGCCAATAGAAGTAATTAATCAAATTCGGGAAGATTTACCTTCGTATAAAAATAGTGGAATGAGTGTGATGGAAATTAGTCATCGTTCTCCACTGTATGAAGATTTAGAACTTGAAGCGGAACAAGATTTACGTGATTTAATGCATATTGGTGATGATTATGCGGTTCTTTTCCTACAAGGTGGAGGAACCTTACAATTCACGAGTGTGCCACTAAACTTAGCCACCCATTACCACAAGGTGAGGTACGCGAATTCAGGCTATTTTTCAAAAAAATCGATTGAAGCAGCAAAACGAATCCAAGGCTTAGATGTGCAAGTAATTGAAAATGATGAAGTGGGTAGCAAATTACCAACCATTCCAACCACCATTGATGATCAGTTAGATTATTTATATTTGACGACCAACAATACTATCGAAGGAACCACTTATCATCAAGCACCCAACGTCAACCAACCATTAGCAGTTGATATGTCATCTAATATTTTGGCGGAACCATACAATGTAAATGATTTTGATTTAATCTTTGCCGGCGCGCAAAAAAATATTGGGCCAGCGGGGATGACCGTCGTCATTGTGAAGCGAGAAAAACTTGTTGAACAACAATTACTCTCTGATGTGATGGATTATCGGATTGAGGATGCTAAGCATTCATCATTTAATACGCCACCTGTTTTTAATACTTATGCGGCAGGACTTACGTTTAAGTGGTTGAAGAAGTTTGGCGGGGTAGATGCCATTTATCAACAAAATTTAGATCAAGCAGCTATGTTGTACGACTTTTTAGATAATTCAAAAGTCTTTCATAACGATGTACCAGTGGCGGAACGTTCAATTACTAATCCGGTCTTTAAAACGGATAGTAAGGCATTGGATCAAGAATTTATTGCGCAAGCTAAGGAACATGGGTTAGTTAACTTAGGCGGTCATCGAATTATCGGTGGGATGCGGACAAGTTTATATAATGCCATGCCAACTGCTGGTGTAAAGAAATTAATTGAAGAATTAAAACAATTTGAATTGACTCATGGGGGAAAATAGAATGTATCAGATTAAAACTTATAACGTAATTTCAAATGTTGGATTAGCTGTCTTTCCTAAAGATAAATATGAAATTAATGGGGTTGCTGAACCAGATGCCCTCTTGATTAGAAGCCAAAATCTACATCGTGGGGTCTTTCCAGTCAGTTTGTTAGCGATTGGGCGTGCCGGCGCGGGTGTTAATAACATTCCGCTGGATAAAGCCAGTGAAAATGGAGTGGTGGTCTTTAATGCTCCTGGTGCAAACTCTAATGCAGTGAAGGAACTAATCATTGCAGTGCTGATCATGGCTGCCCGGCCAATTATTCCAGCGATTAATTGGGTCAGCACCTTAAATTCAGGTGAAGATGCTGACGTGACTTTGCAAGCTGAATCTGGCAAAAACCATTTTCGCGGAACTGAACTGGCTGGCAAAAAGTTGGGCGTGATTGGCTTAGGTGCGGTTGGCTCAAAGGTGGCCGATACGGCTCAACAACTGGGGATGGACGTGATTGGTTATGATCCTTACATTTCGGTTGAACATGCATGGCAAGTTTCAAGCGACATTCCTCGGGCCAGTTCTATTGAAGATGTGCTTAAAGATAGTGATTATGTGACGATCCATATCCCATATACTGAAAAAAATAAGGATTTAATTAGCGCAAAAGAATTGTTAACGATGAAAAAAGGTGCTGTCTTATTAAATTATTCTCGAGATGGCATTGTTGAAGAAGCACCTGTCTTGGCAGCCTTAGAATCTGGCCAAATTAGTCAGTATTGGACTGATTTTGCTTCAGATGCACTCGTTGCTCACGAAAAAGTTGTGGTTACTCCCCATCTGGGTGGAACCACACAAGAAGCTGAAGATAATTGTGCGGAGATGGTGGCACATACTTTACGGAAGTATTTGGAGACTGGAGAAATTGAACATTCAGTCAACTTCCCCGCAGTTTATATGCCATTTAACTCTCCATATCGATTAACTTTGTTACATCAAAATGTACCAAGCATGGTTGGTAAAATTACAACCGTTTTGGCTGAATTAAATATTAATATTGCCAACATGATTAACTCTTCAAAAGGTGATTATGCCTACACGATGATTGATGTTGACGCGATGGATGAAGGCCTATATGCAGATTTTGAACAAAAATGTTTAGATATCGATGCCATCATTAGGGTCCGTGGATTGAAAAAAACGGTTAACGATTAAAAACAAATGAAAAAATGGCGTTGACATTTTAATAAAGCATTAGGTATAATGTAGTCATTGATTTAATAGATGAACGCATTGATGGATGGAATAGTTAGTAGTGAATTTTTTAGAAAGCATCGTTGCTGAAAAGATGTAAATTCCTGTCTACGAAAGATTTATCGATTTCTTAATCTTTTTCGAGAGATTATGGGAAGACACCCATTATAAAGTCAGAAATTTATTGCTTACTGATAGATCTTGATAAGTTGGTACATGTGAATGTGCCAAAAACATGGGTGGTAACACGCGAAAGCGTCCTTGTCGTATTTATACGATGAGGACGCTTTTTTATTAAATCAACATAGCAAAATGAAAACACATAATAACAACACATATTTAGTAAACATACATAGCATCAAACATAGGAGTACCATATTCAGCACACATATTTAATTTAAAACAAAGGGGATAATTCAATGACATATAAAACAACAAACGTAAATTGGCCCCATTTAATGGTGCTGTTTGAAACATCACAACAATTCGTGTTATTGTAATTTATGAGAAGATATAGCTGGTAGATATTATTCTGCCAGCTTTTTTTGTAGTAAAAAGTTAAATTAGTTTAGTGAAATTAATGATTTAAACAAAACCGAGATACTTTATGCAATAATAACAAAATAGACATACCAAAATTAGAAATCAAAAATCAAAGGAAATGAGCTGGATAAAATGGTTGAATCAATTAACACAAAAGTTGAACTTGTCGAAAAAGCCACATCCTATTTGGGTGCGGGTACGTATGGCCAATTGATGGTTGGTGACAAAGGATTTGAATTTTTTAACGATAAAAATGTGCGGGACTACATCCAAATTCCTTGGGAAGAAGTTGATTCAGTTATCGCTTCGGTCATTTTTGGTGGGAAGACAATCCCACGCTTCGCTATTAAGACCAAGGCCAACGGAACATATACCTTCTCTTCAAAGGATGCGAAGGCCACATTACGTGCCATTCGAAATCATATGGACCCAAATAAAATGGTACGCTCACTGAGTTTTTGGGACGTAGTCAAACGCTCCGTAAGTAATATATTTCACAAGAAAAATAAGAACAAATAAATGAACATAAAATTAAAAAATGATCAGATTGACAAACAACACGTACGACTGTAAAATGAAAGCGTATTCAAAAATACCAACAATTTGCGAGTTTACTAAAATTATTTTATTCTTATCGCAAAAATAAGCATTTTATATGTTTACCATGCGGTTTCGTAGCTCGTTTCTTGTTGAAGCTGTCAATTTGAAAAGGAGGTTAGTAAGGATGGTTGGAATAATCATTACAAGTCATGGCGCTTTTGCAGAAGGGATTCTTCAATCTGGAAATATGATTTTCGGAGAACAAGAAAATGTTAAAGCAGTTACACTGCAACCCAGTGAAGGCCCAGATGATTTTAAAAAGAAGCTTGAAGATGCTATCAAAAGTTTGGATAACACAGATCAAATTCTTTTCTTAGTTGATTTATGGGGTGGCACTCCATTTAATCAAGTTAACAACCTATTTGAAGCCCACAAAGATACTTGGGCTGTTGTCACAGGTTTGAATTTGCCATTATTAGTTGAAGCATACGGTGCTCGTATGTCTTCTGAGAGCAGTCACGACATTGCTGCTCAAATTGCCCCAGTGGGACAAGATGGTGTTAAAGTTCGTCCTGAGGAATTACAGAAGGCTCGGACTGCTGCACCACAAGCTGTATCAACAGCTAATGCAGGTGCACCAGGGAAGATGTCTTATGTCTTAGCACGAATTGACACCCGGTTGTTACACGGTCAAATTGCCACAGCTTGGACGAAAGCAGTTAATCCAACACGGATTATTGTTGTTTCAGATGCAGTTGCGAAAGATGACTTGCGGAAGAATTTGATTCAACAGGCTGCACCAGTTGGCGTGCATGCACACGTTGTGCCAATCGACCACATGATTGAGTTGGCTAAAGATGATAAGCACTTCGGTAACGAACGTGTGATGTTACTCTTTGAAACACCTCAAGATGCTTTGAGAGCAGTTGAGGGTGGAGTTGATGTTGGAACAATTAACGTTGGTTCAATGGCTCACGCAGTTGGTAAAGTTCAACCAAATAAAGTGCTTGCTTTTGATCAAGACGACATTGATACTTTTGGAAAACTAGCCAAAGACGGCATCAAGTTTGATGTTCGTAAAGTGCCTGGTGACTCAAAAGATAATATGGATGAAATCTTGAAGAAGGCACAAAACGAATTAAATAATGAGAAAAAATAGGAGAAAAGAAGGAGGTTCAACATTATGAGTTTGAATTTTATTCAAATTATTTTAGTAATATTTGTATCTTTCTTAGCTGGTATGGAAGGTATTCTGGATGAATTCCATTTCCATCAACCAGTTATTGCCTGTACATTAATTGGATTAGTTACTGGACAATTATTACCATGTTTGATTTTAGGTGGTACCTTGCAACTAATCGCTCTTGGTTGGGCAAATATTGGGGCCGCTGTTGCTCCCGATGCTGCTTTGGCCGCTGTTGCATCCGCAATTATTTTAGTTTTGGGTGGCCAAGGAAAAGCCGGAGTTAACTCAGCTATCGCTATTGCCGTTCCTTTGGCTGTTGCTGGTTTACTTCTTACAATCATCGTTCGTACGATTGCTACTGCGATTGTGCATTTGATGGATAAAGCTGCTGAAAATGCAAACTTCAGAGTAATTGAATTTTGGCACATTTTTGCCATCTGTCTACAAGGACTTCGTATTGCTATCCCAGCCAGCTTAATCTTAGCTGTTGGTGCTGGCCCAGTGAAATCAATGCTAAATGCTATGCCTGGTTGGTTAACTGATGGTCTTGCCGTTGGTGGTGGTATGGTTGTTGCTGTTGGTTACGCAATGGTTATCAACATGATGGCAACCAAAGAAGTTTGGCCATTCTTTGCAATTGGTTTCGTATTTGCCACAATCACTGATTTAACATTGATTGCTTTAGGTACAATCGGATTAGCCGTTGCATTAATTTATCTGACACTTTCTAAAACTGGTGGTAGCAGCAATGGAGGCGGCGGTGCAAATACCGGCGATCCGTTAGGCGATATCATCGATAAATATTAAAAAAATCGAAAGGAGGAATAACAACATGGCTGATAACAAAATTAAATTAACAAAAAGTGATCGTCTTCACGTATGGTGGAGATCAACATTTATTCAAGGATCATGGAACTACGAACGTATGCAAAACGGTGGTTGGACTTATGCAATGATTCCAGCAATCAAGAAATTATATACTTCCAAAGAAGATCGTGCTGCTGCTTTGAAACGGCATCTAGAATTCTTTAATACTCATCCATACATTGCATCTCCAATTATTGGGGTTACCTTGGCTCTTGAAGAAGAAAGATCAAACGGAGCTCCTGTTGATGATGTAACTATTCAAGGGGTTAAAGTTGGTATGATGGGTCCTCTTGCTGGTATTGGTGATCCAGTGTTCTGGTTCACGGTTAAGCCTATCTTAGGTGCCTTAGCCGCAACATTAGCAATGAGTGGAAACATTCTTGGACCAATCATTTACTTCGTTGTTTGGAATTTGATTCGTATGGGATTCATGTGGTATACACAAGAATTCGGATACAAAGCTGGTTCAAAGATTTCAGAAGATTTGTCTGGTGGTTTACTTCGTGATGTTACCAAAGGTGCTTCAATTCTAGGTATGTTTATCTTAGGATCGCTGGTTAACCGGTGGGTAACAATTACTTGGACTCCAGTTGTTTCTGAAACTAAGCTCTCAAAAGGTGCTTATATTGACTGGAACAGTCTTCCATCTGGTGCCAAAGGTATTCAAAAAGCCTTGGAAGGCAAAGATGCAGGTCTTGCATTGAGCGCAACAAAGACTACTACGTTACAAGATAACTTAGATAGTTTGATTCCTGGATTATCTGCACTTCTATTGACACTCCTATGTATGTGGTTATTGAAGAAGAAAGTTTCTCCAATCATCATCATCCTTGGTTTGTTCGTAGTCGGTGTTGTATTCCACTTAATCCACTTAATGTAATTATTGCTTTAACAACAAAGCTCTCAGCAAATTTGCTGAGAGCTTTTTGAGTGGAAATTAAAAATGTTCTCATGGCAGATTTGTAAGTCAAAATCTAGGAATCAAAAAAAGATTGAGCAAATAGTTCACTCAATCTTGAAGGTAATTATTATTTAGTTGCAGCTAATGATTGTAATGAAGCATCAATTTTTTCAGCACACATACGTCCTTCGAGAATGCCCCAAATAACAAGACTTGGACCACGATGAGCATCTCCGGCAACGTAGAGTTGTTCATCATTGGTAGCATATTTAGCAGTGACGTCAGTGATTCCTAATTCATCAAATAACCATTGTTCAGCACCTGTAAAGCCCATGGCTAGTAAAACTAAATCAGCTTTAACACGTTTTTCGGTTTCTGGAATGGCTTTGAAATTTTTCACATCGCTGATATCAACTTCAGAAACATGTCCGTCAGTTCCGTAAAATGTGGTGACGGTGGAATCATATTTAGTCACGTTATTACCAAACAACGCTTTGGCTTCTTTTTGTCCGTAGCCATTTTTTAAAACATTGGGCCATTCCGGCCATTGGTTGTCAGCAGAGCGTTCCTCAGGTAATGCGGAGGCAATTTCTAATTGCGTGATGCTAGCACATCCTTGTCGAATTGCGGTACCAATACAATCATTACCAGTATCTCCACCGCCCAGTACCAAAACATGTTTTCCGGCTAATGCATTGGTAGCCGCTGTACCATTTTCTAAAACGGACTTAGTCGCTTCAGTTAAATAGTCGACGGCTTGGTAAATTCCGCTTAAATTACGGCCAGGAGCCTCTAAATCACGCGCAACTCGCGAACCAGAGCAAACAACGATACGATCATACTGTTCTTTTAGCTCTTCACCTGAAATGTCTTTACCAACTTCCGTGTTCGCGATTAATTCAATACCAACTTCACGCATCGCATTGATTCTGCGTTCAACAATTGATTTATCGAGTTTCATATTTGGAATACCATACATCAAAAAACCGCCAAACCTGTCGGCACGCTCATAAACAGTCACTGTGTGTCCAAGCTGATTTAGACGCCAAGCTGCAGAAAGACCAGCAGGGCCGCTACCAATGACGGCAATTTTTTTGCCAGTGCGGCTGATTGGTTTACCTGATTCTACAACCCAACCATTTTTAAAAGCAGTTTCGATAATGTATTTTTCGTTGTCACGAATGGTAATTCCTGGTCCGTTTAGATTGTTTGAACAAGAGGCTTCACAAGGGGCGGGACAAACACGGCCTGTCATGTCTGGTAAATAATTTGTCCGTGTTAAACGTTCAAATGCTCGTTTCATTTGTCCTTGATAAATGGCATCGTTCCATTCAGGGATTAGGTTATCATTTGGACAACCACTCACGCCCCGCTTGCCGCCATAGAAAACACCATGATGACAAAATGGAATACCACAATCCATACATCGTGCAGCTTGTTCCTGTCGATCTTGTTCGCCCAAATCGAGTTCCATCACGTTAAAATCTTTCACACGTCGCATGACCGGACGAGTCGGATTATTTTTTCTCGCGTATTTAAGATATCCTTCTGGATCTGACATGTGGATGCTCCTTTCTTGAGTTACATAGTTATTTATTATTTGTTAGTCATTGAAAGCATTCGTGGTTTTCAGCACTCTGATTTGAAACGTGCTTTTTTAACCAATTTGTTCCGTCTAACTCAATAATTCTGATTACTAAGTACGTAATCACTCATTATTTTGTTAGTACTCACAAATAATTCGGTTAAAGCCGCACTCTATTTTGAAACGTGCTTTCAACCACCGCTTTCTGCGTTTAACTCGATTATCACGTAAGCAAACTCACTTACGTTAGATAATCTTTGTTAATCCTCAAAAGCATTCGTGGTTTTCAGCACTCTGTTTTAGTGTGCCGTTGCTTTATAAAATGCTTTTTCAATTGCTTGATCTTCGGGGGTACCAGCTTCACGGAACTCGGAAATCAAGTCACGCATACGGTGGTAATCGCGAGGATAGACTTTGACGAAGTTTTTCTTAGCGGTTTTCCAATTGTCTAAAATATTTTTTGCAGCTTCAGAGCTGGTAAAGTAATAGTGCTTTTCAAGCAAGTCTTTCAAAACGCTATCGTCGCCAGCTTCATCTAATTTAAACAAGTCAACTAATTCGGGGTTAACTTGATGTTTGAAGTTGTGATCAACGTCATAAACATAGGCGATACCACCAGACATCCCAGCGGCAAAATTACGGCCAGTCGAACCAAGAATGACAGCAACTCCACCAGTCATGTATTCGCAACCGTTATTGCCGACGCCTTCTGCAACCAAATGCGCACCAGAGTTTCGAACGCAGAAACGTTCTCCAGCACGACCGTTAAAGTATGCTTCGCCAGCTGTAGCACCAAAGCAGGCAACGTTGCCGACAATTGGCGTTTGCGTGTAAATTTGACGAGCGGTCTCTGGTGCAGAAACAATCAAACGTCCACCAGATAAGCCTTTACCGACATAATCATTGGCTTCACCATTTAATTTTAGTTCCAAGCCTTGGGTGGCAAATGCTCCAAAACTTTGACCGGCGACGCCAGTATAGTTAAATTTCAGCAAACCAGGTTTTATACCGTCATTACCAAATTTCGTGGCAATCCAGCCACCCATTCTGGCACCAACAGTACGTTGTACGTTATTAATAGGCAGGTTGACGGAAATTGGATTTCCATTTTCCAAACTAGTTTGCGCAAAAGTATCCAAGTCTGGCCAATCATATTTTGCTTTAAATGGATCGGTGACTTTACGTTCAATGGTAATAGTTTTACCAATCATGCGATCGTAACTTAAGGTCTTAGCTTTTCCAGCTGGGACATAACGAGGAGTTAAATGTTCGCCGTGGCCCACCATTTCATCAATGGTACGGTAACCTAATTCTGCCATTTGTTCGCGTAAGTCTTGAGCTAAAAATTCCATCATATTAATTACGTGTTCTGGTTTTCCAGCATACAATTTACGTAATTCTGGATTTTGGGTGGCAATTCCTATTGGGCATGTATTCAAATTACACTTGCGCATCATAATGCAGCCAATTGACACCATCGTCAGCGTGGCAAAACTGAATTCTTCACCACCAAGCATAATGGCAACTGCTAAATCGCGGCCAGTCATCAATTTACCATCAACTTCAATGGTAGTTCGTTGACGTAAACGGTTCAGTGCCAAGGTTTGGTGGGCATCAGCTAAGCCCATTTCCCAAGGTAAACCACTATCTCTGGTTGAGTTTCGTGGAGCAGCACCTGTTCCGCCATCGTAACCTGCGATTACGACTTTATTCGCTCCCGCTTTGACAACTCCGGCTGCAATCGTACCAACACCAGTTGAGGAAACTAATTTGACGTTAATAGCTGCATAGGGATTGACTTGCTTTAAATCGTAAATGAGTTGAGCTAAATCTTCGATTGAGTAGATATCATGATGAGGTGGTGGGGAAATGAGTTGCACCCCGGCAATTGAACCGCGAATATCGGCAACCCATGGATAGGCCTTTCCAGCAGGTAACTGGCCACCTTCACCAGGCTTGGCACCTTGGGCCATTTTGATTTGCAATTCTTCAGCACTCATTAAATATTCGGTATTTACACCAAAACGGGCAGTAGAAACTTGTTTGATTTTACTATTTCGATTGTCACCATTGGCATCTGGTGAAAAGCGGCGACGATCTTCGCCACCTTCACCAGTGTTACTTTTAGCACCAATCCGGTTCATAGCAATCGCGATTGTTTCGTGAGCTTCTTGCGAAAGTGAGCCAAAACTCATCGCCCCAGTTTTAAAGCGTTTAACGATTGAACTGACCGGTTCAATCTCGCTAATATCGACTGGTTCGTTGTTGCCAGCATGAATTTCCCACATTGAACGAAGGGTAGTGGGGTTATCCAGTGCATCGTCATTCATTTGGTTAGCATATTTTTTATATTCTTCATAATCGCCACTTCGGACAGCTTTTTGAAATTGATAAATGGAAGTCGGATTGTAAAGATGGTGTTCACCGTCAACTTTGTACTGATAGCTACCACTAGAAGGAATATCGTCAATGGCATGATTACTATATGCCAGTTCATAACGTTCATGGTATTCATTTTCAATTTGTTCTAATGAAATACCACCAATTCTAGTTGGCGTTCCAGTGAAGTATTGCGAAACGACGTCGTCAGCGAGACCGACTGCTTCAAATAGTTGGGCACCATGATACCCAGCAACGGTTGAAATTCCCATCCGGCTCATAATTTTGACAATTCCCTTAGTAGCTGCTTTACAAAAGCTATCTAAGTCGGCCGCTAATCCACGTTCCGCTAGTGTCGCGAAGGCACCATATGGGTGAATGGCGGCAGCTCCGTAACCGACTAAGCAGGCAAAATGATGAATCTCACAGGCTTCAGCCGTATCAGCTACGATTGAAGCCGAGGTTCCTTTACCTTGACTGACGAGGTAATTATGCAAGCCTGCAACAGCTAATAAAATTGGAATCGCCATTTGTCCTTGTTGTGGATTACGATCACTGAGAATGATAATTGAAGCACCATCATCGATGGCATTTTCAGCTTGCTTAAAGACATTTTCTAAGGCGTGTCCGAGCCGATTAGGGGTGTCGTCCAAATCATAGACAATGGAGACTGTTTCAGCTTTCAACGTTGGCACCGCCATTACGGCCAATTTAGCAAAATCTTTATCGCTGAGGATGGGGCTAGCAATTTTTAATTTAGCGCAGTTACCAGCGATATCTTGCGTAATATTGTCATCCCGGCCTAAAAATAAGGTCGTGTCAATGACCACTTTTTCGTGTAAGGGATCAATTGGTGGGTTAGTAACTTGTGCAAATGATTGCTTAAAATAGGTAAATAAAGATTGCGCTTTGTGACTTAAGACGGCTAATGGTGAGTCAAAACCCATGGCAATGACCGGTTCACCGCCATTTTTGGCCATGGGGACTAACGCGGTTTCAATCACTTCATGAGTATAGCCATTTCGACGCCATAACTTTTGTAAATTATCACCATTGATTCTGACATCAGTTTTAATTTCAGGTAATTCACTCAAGGTTTGACGATTGACGGCCAACCATTGTTGATAAGGATGAGAATCAGCATAACGGTCCCGCAACTCATCAGATTTAGTGATGGTCCCGTTACTGGTATCAACGAGCAGCATTTCAGCAGGTTTCAAAATTCCTCGTTCGACGACATCAGCAGGATCGATATCGACAATCCCGGATTCTGAACCTACTACTAACACGTTATCTTTAGTCAATGTAAACCGAGAAGGACGCAACCCATTACGATCAAGAAACGCACCAACTTGGATACCATCAGTAAAACAAAGTGCAGCTGGGCCATCCCATGGAGCCATAAAACTGGAATTATATTCGTCAAAGGCACGCTGTTGATCAGATAAGTCTGCATCTTCACCCCAAGCCTCGGGGACCATCATCATGAGGGATTGTGGAATTGACCGACCATGTCGATATAAGTATTCCATACAGTTTTCGAGCTTGGCAGAATCAGAATCGTCTTCATCGTAAATTTCAATGCCATGACTCGTCATCCAGTTTTCCGCACCCTTAAGAGTATTAATTTCGCCATTATGGGCTAAAAAGCGAAATGGTTGAGCCCGTTCCCAACTAGGAAAGGTATTAGTGGAAAAGCGTGAATGAATCAGGCAAATGGCACTTTGCATACTTTCACGATGTAAGTCAGCATAAAATAAACCAACTTGATATGCGTGTAACATTCCCTTGTAGACGATAGTTTGACTCGATAGGGAGCAAATTGAAAAAGATTGGTGACCAAATGTTTTCTCTAATTGACGTCTGAGACTATATAAACTGTCTTCAAATGGACGACCAGCTTTGACGTCAAAGGGTCGTTTAATAATAATTTGTGTAAAACCTGGCATGGATTTTTGAGCAGCAGGTCCACAGCTTTCATAAATGAAAGGCACGGCACGAGTGGCCAAAACTGGGAAACCAGCATTGCTGATTTCGTCGACAATTACCTTCAACATGGCTTCTTTTTCAGCGCGGTCATGTGGTAAAAATAATTGAGCCACTGCATAATTACCTGCTTTAGGTAAAGCGAAGTCATTGTCTTGCATATATTCTCGGAAAAATTTATCTGGCATGGCCATTAAAATACCGGCCCCATCACCAGTATCTGGTTCAGCGCCTGTTCCACCACGATGATTCATGCGTTGCAACATAGTGAGAGCTTTTTCAACTAAATCATGACTAGCAATGCCATCAACTTGCGTGATAAAACCCATCCCACATGCATCCTTTTCGAATTCAGGGGAGTACATTAATTTTCCAGTGGGCATTTGTGAACTCATTTAATCACCTACATCCTTTTTTTTATAGTTCAGAAATCACTCTGAATTTTAATCTATCAAAGTGCGTGTAACTCAAGCACTACATAACTTTATAAAAATAACGGCTAATAAAAGTCAATTTATCATTATTAATATCTCATCTTATTTTAATTTATATTACAAAGCAATGTTAGATTTTATAAAAAATGTCAATGCACTTGGTTACTATGCACAAACAACTTCACATAGTGATGGTACACACGGGTGAATTATAAACAGTTTAGAACCATTCTAAAGTAGAAAAATAAGGCCAAGAAAGTCAAGGATATCAACGAACTAGCGCTATTTATAATCCCGGTTGAAACTATCCAATTTATCGGTTAAGATTAGTTGGTAAATTTGTGAAACATGGGTTATAATTTAATCCAATTTTAATTCTTAATATTGTCAGGCATTTCTCGAGGGCAGTCGAAAATTATGGTGGTTAATATATATGCGTTCATTACATATTCATATGCACAGACTGGCAATTTACTAACATAGAGGAGGTTGACGTTCATATGTCAACATTAGAAGTTAAAGATCTGCACGTTGCAATTCATGATGAAGAAGAAAAAACCACCCGAGAAATTTTGACAGGGGTTAATTTAACGGTCAATACTGGGGAAACCCATGCCATTATGGGACCTAACGGAACGGGTAAATCGACACTCTCCGAAACTATCATGGGTAATCCAGCCTACGAGGTGACTCAAGGCGATGTTTTACTAGATGGTAAAAGTATCTTAAGCGATACAGTCGATACGCGGGCTCGTGCAGGGTTATTTTTAGCAATGCAATATCCTGCTGAAATCAAAGGAATCACCAATGCTGAATTCATGCGTGCCGCAGTCAATGCGCGCCGCGGTGATGATGATCCAATTTCAGTTCGTGCGTTCTTAAAAGAATTAGATAAAAATCTGGAAACATTAAACATGTCTGAAGAAATGTCAGAACGGTACTTAAACGAAGGCTTTTCTGGCGGTGAAAAAAAACGGAACGAAATTTTACAATTGATGATGATTAAACCTAAATTTGCAATCTTAGACGAAATTGATTCAGGCCTTGATATTGATGCTTTACAAGTGGTTGCTAAAGGTGTAAATGAAATGGCCAGTCCAGATTTTGGCACGTTAATGATTACTCATTATCAACGCTTGTTAGACTATATTGTGCCTGACCAGGTCCACATTATGATGGGCGGTCGCATTGTTAAAACTGGGGATGCTTCATTAGCTAAAAAGCTGGAAGCAGAAGGTTATTCTGCACTTCGTGATGAATTTGGCTTAGATGTTGAATTAGTTGACGAAGGTGTCGCTGGCAGAAACGGAGATGAATAAGTATGGCAATCCGTTCAAAAACTTTGCAATTAAATGAAACAATTGTGCAAAACGCGCAATTTAACAATGAACCGGAATGGTTTAACGCTCTCCGACAAAAAGCGGCAGACTTGGTTCCTACACTGGAGTTACCAACCATTGATAAGGTTGATTTTCATCGCTGGCCTTTGTTTGATTTTGCTGAAAATGAAGTTGAAACAACTGAAATTCCAACTGAAGTTCAAGACGAATTAGTTAATTATCAATTCGCCAGTGTCGGTTACCAAACATTGAAAAGTGAATTACCTGATGAAATGACTGCGCAAGGAGTGGTGGTGACTGATTTTCAAACTGCGTTAGATGAACACGCTGATCTGGTACGCGATTATTTTATGACTAAAGCCATCCAATTAGATGAAGATCAATTGACGGCGGTTAATACGGCGTTAGTTAGTAGTGGAGCGGTGGTTTATGTACCCAAAAATGTGCATTTAAAAACGCCAATTCAATTATTACAAGTCCAAGATAGTCGCAGCAAACAAAACTTTGTTAACCATACATTAGTCATTGCAGAAGAAAATTGTAGCTTTCAATTGTTGCAACGAACTTTTACGGTTGGTGAAGAACAAAATCCAGCTCACGTCACGGTGGAAGTGATTGCTAATCCAGGTAGCCATGTGCGTTTTTCGTCGTTGGATTCAATGAGCGAAAAAACGAATAGCTACTTTAATCGCCGCGGTAATTTAAGTCGGGATGCACAAATTGATTGGACGTTAGGCGTTTTGAATCATGGAAACACTGTGGCGGATTTTGATAGTGATTTGAATGGTAACGGTTCGCACGCAGAAGTACAATCGGTGGCCATTTCTACTGGTAAGCAAGTTCAAGGAATTGATACTCGTGTCACCAACCGAGGAAAACATTCGGAAGGTAACATTTTGCAACGTGGGGTGATTTTAGATAAAGCCACCTTGGTCTTTAATGGGATTGGAAAAATTATCCATGGTGCTCACGGTGCCAAGGCACAGCAAGAGAATCGTATTTTGATGCTGTCTGATGAAGCACGTGGGGATGCTAACCCAATTTTGTTGATTGACGAAAATGATGTTATTGCCGGGCACGCAGCTAGTGTGGGCCGGATTAATCAACAACAACTTTACTATTTAATGAGTCGAGGATTACCTAAAGAAGTTGCACAACGTTTAGTGATTCGTGGCTTCTTGGGAGTGATTTTACGCGAAATTCCTAGTGAAAATGTGCGTCAACAAATGGTAGATATGATTGAAAGGAAGCTTATTGATGGACAACGGACTAAATAATACACGCAAAGATTTTAAGATCTTAGACCAAATCGTCAATGACGAACCTTTCGTTTATCTTGATAATGCTGCAACCACGCAAAAGCCAGCAGCTGTTTTACAATCAATCATTAATTATTATGAACACGATAACGCCAACGTTCATCGTGGTGTACATACGTTAGCTGAACGAGCTACGGCAGATTTTGAAGCTGCTCGTGACAAGGTGGCCGCGTTTATTAATGCGCCTTCACGTAAAACAATTGTTTATACGCGTTCAACTACTGAAAGCTTAAATTGGATTGCCTCAAGTTTTGGGAATATGGTTGTCGAGGCGGGTGACGAAATTGTCATTTCCCAAATGGAACATCATAGTAACGTGGTGCCTTGGCAACAAATTGCAGCTAAAAAACATGCGGTGTTAAAATATATCGATTTGACCGCTGATGGCGAATTAGATATGGACCACGCTCGCCAACAAATCACGCCTAAAACTAAAATTGTCTCAATTGCCCATGCTTCAAACGTGATGGGAGTGGTTAATCCAATTAAAGAATTAGCCAAATTGGCCCATGCCAATGGTGCCTATATGATTGGTGATGGTGCGCAAAGTACACCGCATCTACCCGTCGATGTCCAAGATTTAGATGTTGATTTCTATGCACTGTCAGGACATAAAATGCTTGCTCCAACTGGAATTGGTGTATTATATGGCAAACAAGAGTTACTTGAAGCCATGCCCCCCGTTCAATTCGGCGGTGAGATGATTGATTTTGTTCATCATCAAAATGCTTCATGGAAAGAATTACCATGGAAGTTTGAAGCGGGAACACCAAACATTAGTGGGGCAATTGCACTGGGAAGTGCGATTGATTACTTGAATGATCTAGGCATGCAAAATATTCATGCGTACGAACAAGAGTTAGTCAACTATACCCTTCCCAAATTGCTCGACATTGAAGGCTTAACGGTTTATGGACCACATGATCCAGCTAAACATACTGGTGTGCTTGCCTTTAATCTGGATGATTTACATCCCCATGACGTAGCTTCCGGCCTTGATATGGAAGGCATTGCCGTTCGTGCCGGTCATCACTGCGCACAACCATTAATGGAATATTTGGATGTTGCCGCTACCGCCCGCGCCAGTTTTTATTTCTACAATACTAAAGAAGATGCAGACCGTTTGGTGAATTCAATTCAAGCGGTGAAGGAGTTCTTCGCTAATGGGACTATCTAAATTAAATTTATTATATAAAGAAACTGTGTTGGATCATTCTCAACACCCACGACATCACGGTCAATTACCTGATGCGACTGCTCACTTAGAGTTACGGAACCCGACTTGTGGGGATGTCATTGACGTGCAAGCGCAAATTGAGGACGACAAAATTATCGATTTATCATTCGACGGCGTTGGTTGTACAATTTCTCAAGCTTCTGCCAGCATGATGACGGTCGCTTTGATTGGTCAATCAGTGAAACGAGCTCGCGAATTAATTACTGATTTTTCGAAACTGACGATTGGTGACGAAATTTCTGATCAAGCAGATGAAGAACTTGGAGATGCCGCAATTTTAGGTACAGTTGCCCAATTTCCAGCACGCATAAAATGTGCTGCACTGCCTTGGCATGCCTTAGATGAATTACTTGAAAAAAGGGAGGTCGAAAAAAATGACTGATATTAATGATGTCTTAGATGATAAAGAATATGAATTCGGCTTCCACGATGATGTTAAGCCGGTGTTTACCACTGGCCGTGGATTAACGGAAGATGTTGTCCGTCAAATTTCAGCGGAAAAAGAAGAACCTGAATGGATGCTGGAATATCGTTTGTCTGCCTACCATGCATATTTAAAAATGGAAGATCCAGAATTTGGTCCAGACCTCAGTGGTTTAGATTTAGATCACATGAATTATTATCAAAAGGTGACGGATAAAAAATACCGCGACTGGAATGATGTGCCGGAAGAAATTAAAGACACGTTTGATCGACTGGGGGTACCAGAAGCTGAACGTAAGTATTTGGCAGGTTCTTCGGCCCAGTATGAATCCGAAGTGGTTTACCATAACATGCGTGAAGACTTTGAAAAGCTCGGCATCGTGTTTACCGACACAGATACCGCCTTGAAAGAATATCCTGAACTATTTAAAGAATGGTTCGGTAAATTAGTCAAACCGACTAATAATAAATTTGCTGCCCTCAATAGTGCTGTTTGGTCAGGTGGGAGTTTCATTTACGTACCTAAAGGAGTCACGTTAACGACGCCAATCCAATCCTATTTCCGATTGAATAATGAAAATACAGGTCAATTTGAACGAACTTTGATTATTGTGGATGAAGGGGCCCATGTGGAGTATGTGGAAGGCTGTACTGCACCTTCTTATGACTCAGACAGTTTGCATGCGGCCGTTGTTGAAGTCAACGTGCTCAAAGATGCATATTGTCGCTATACGACGATTCAAAACTGGTCAAACAATGTCTACAGTTTGGAAACTAAGCGTGCGCAAGCCTTAGAAAACGGTGTTATGGAATGGGTCGATGGTAATTTAGGTTCTAAAATCACGATGAAATATCCGTCAGTTTATCTGAATGGTGAAGGTGCTCGTGGGACGATGCTGTCGATTGCCGTTGCCGGTAAAAATATTGATGCCGACACTGGTGCCCAAATGATTCACAATGCTAAAAATACGTCTTCATCGATTGTTTCTAAGTCCATTGCTAAAGATGGTGGGGCGGTCGATTATCGTGGGAAAATTCGGTTTGGTCGTCATTCTGATGGCTCCTTTGCTCACGTAGAATGTGACACAATCATTATGGATGATGAATCTTCTAGTGATACGATTCCATATAATGAAATTTTGAATAGCAATGTTTCGATGGAACATGAAGCTAAAGTCTCAAAAATTTCTGAAGAACAACTCTATTATTTAATGAGTCGCGGAATCAGTGAAGCAAAAGCGACCGAAATGATTATCATGAGTTTCGTTGAACCTTTTACCAAAGAACTTCCAATGGAATACGCTGTCGAACTAAATCGTTTGATTAGTTTTGAAATGGAAGGAAGTATAGGTTAAAGAAGTGCGACGATACTCGGTAGGCATCGTAGTATAAGACGGAATATTGTATTTACGTAGTTTGTAAATAAATATTTTGGTTTATACAATAGATGGCTGAGTATAGGAGCACGCCACCAAAATCATGCTATAATTAGACGAAATACAATTAGGAGGCCAACCATGGCAAATCAAGTAGCATTCAACGAACGTGTCTTAGGGGCATTAGAAAATGTGATTGATCCTGAACTTGGGATTGATATTGTGAATCTTGGACTCATTTATGGAGTCGACATGGATGAAACAACTGGAGTTTGCACGGTCACAATGACGTTAACAATTGCAGGTTGTCCTTTATCAGATTACTTAAATGATGCGATCGAACAAGAAGTCAGTGGATTCGACGAAGTTAATGAAGTTAAAATCAACCTAGTTTGGGAACCCGCTTGGTCAATTGAAAAAATGTCTCGTGAAGCCCGAATTGAATTGGGTATTCACTAATAACAGTGTGCGACTCTCCACGGGAGCAATCGCGTACTAACAAAATTAACCGGCTAATCTGATTTATGGATTGGGCGGTTAATTAGTTAGATAAGATTGTTGTGGAGATGAGCATGATTAAAACAGTGTGCGACTCTCCACGGGAGCAATCGCGTACGACAAAAATAACCACTAATTTCAGTTTGAACTGAAGTTAGTGGTTATTTTTGTGATAACATGGAATCATTAAATTTAATTATGTAAGAGGATAAATGAATGTCTAAAAAATTACAAGATCCTGATATTGAAGCCTTAGCTAAGAAAAATATTTTTGACAAAGTCGCTGATGGAGATTGGTATAAGTACTCGCAAGAGCCAGAAATTCAAGCAATTGTTAAACACAGTGCTCAGGTAGTGCAACAAATTAATGATGTGGCAAAAACTGATTTGGATAAAGCAACTCTCATGTTACGTGATTTCTTGCCAAATGCCAGTCAATCTGCGGATATCTACTTTCCGTTAACTTCAATTGAACATCCAGCCAAGCTGTTTGTCGGCGAAGAAACTTTTATCAATGCAAACTTACAAATTTTGAGTGCTGGCAAAGTTACGATTGGTGCACATTGTTTTATCGGTCCTAACTGTCAACTGTATACTCCGAATCATCATCCATCTAATAAAGAATTAAGACGCCAAGGATGGCAGTATGATGGACCAATTACGATTGGGGATGACTGCTGGTTTGGCGGATCTGTCATTGTTTTACCTAACGTAACCATCGGTGATAATGTTGTGATTGGAGCCGGAAGTGTCGTTACTAAAGATATTCCTAGCAATACGGTTGCGGCAGGCAATCCAGCACGAGTTATTAAGCATAACGATTAGTATTTTAAAAACCTGACTGCAATTAAGCGTCAGGTTTTTCATTTATTATTCAGTTAAATAATGATGCCGTTACAATGGTCAATTTCGTGTTGAATAATTTGAGCTGTAAAGTCAGAAAAATCACTTTGTTGCGGATGGAAGTTGCGGTCCAGGTATTGGACTGTAATATCTTCAAATCGTTGTGTGGGTCGTTCGCCTTCTAATGAAAGACAACCTTCTTGAGTTTGATAAGGTCCTTTTTTACGAAGGATGACTGGATTGATCATGGGGACAGCAATCATCCCCAGCTGTACAATAATAATCCGTTTGAATTCGCCAATCATATTAGCTGCCATGCCGACGGTCGTTTGGCTATGATGTTGCAAGGTATCGGCTAAATCGGTGATGAGTTGTTTATCAGCAACTGTCGCTGGTTTTGATTTTTTACTGAGTGATTGTTGATCACGATTGATTTCTTTAAGCATTAATTTCTCCTAACAGTACTATCTGACTCAATTATATCGTAAAATGAAAAGGACGAACGATAAATCTAAACTACAGGAGAGAATGTATGGCAAATTTATTTTTTGATTTTGATGGGACAATTGCTGATTCAGAACCAGGGATTGTGAATAGCCTCAAATATGCGGTTTCCGAATTGGAAATGAAGGAACTGACTGAGTCGGAGTATCGCACTTTTATTGGTCCTCCCATTTACGACAGTGTGAATTTACATTATCCAGAATTAAATGATGATCAAGTTCAAGAGGCTGTCCAGGTATATCACGAAAGATATGTCACCGTTGGTAAATTTGATTTGAGAATTTTTGACGAGTTAGAAAGTACACTGCAAGAATTGAAAACGATGGGCAATAAGTTATATACTGCCTCGGCCAAGCCTGTGGATGTCCTCACAGAAATCTTAGAACATTTCAATTTAGCTCAATATTTTGACGGTATCTACGGAGCCACGGACGAGTTTCCCGCTAAAACAGAAATTTTAAAGCACGCGATGGAGATGACAGGGTCGACTAAATCCGATAGTGTTTTAATCGGTGATACGATGAATGATATTAATGGTGGCCAAAATAATGGTGTTAAAACGATCGGGGTGACTTATGGTTTTGGCGAAGTGAACGGTGCCACCATGATTGTTAACTCGCCATCAGAAATTATTTCAGCTGTGAGAGAAATGTTTTAATCCAATTTTTGTCGGTAAGTTCATCAGCTAAATCCTTGGTATTAATGGAGTTAGTCGTAATG
Source organism: Paucilactobacillus nenjiangensis (assembly GCF_005405445.1). Classification (GTDB taxonomy): domain Bacteria; phylum Bacillota; class Bacilli; order Lactobacillales; family Lactobacillaceae; genus Paucilactobacillus; species Paucilactobacillus nenjiangensis. The sequence goes on along the minus strand of NZ_BJEB01000010.1, from coordinate 4,630 downwards.
CAAAGCTAACAATTAATGTGACGTATTGAACAAAAATGAGAATTTTTTAATAAAAGTCCTTGCAATTTTTAATAATCGGATTTATATTAATTACATCAAATAAACAGGGAGGTACACAGCATGACTAAATCAAATCAAGCAATTAATCATACCAGCAACAACAGTACCTCTCTTCTAGCCTTATTATTATGCTGACGGACTCTGACAGATAAATTGTCGAGTCCTGTTTGCGTTATGGAATGGGGCTCGAGCAAGAGCACTCCATTCCTGGAGTGCTCTTTTTTATTTCTTGCTCAACCAAAAATATATCTTACGGAGGATGATCATTATGACAAAACAAATTCAATTTTTTGATACAACATTGCGTGACGGTGAACAAACAATCGGGGTTAATTTTAGTATTGAGCAAAAGGTCGCAATTGCCAAGCGCTTGGAAGCTTGGGGCATCGATGTAATTGAAGCTGGTTTTCCCGCTGCCTCACAAGGTGATTTTGATGCCGTCTCAGCCGTAGCTAATGCATTGACGACGACTCGAGTGACGGGCTTGGCTAGAGCTAAAAAAAGTGATATCGATGCTTGCGTGGCTTCAACTTCACAAGCCAAACATAATCAAATTCATGTGTTCATCGCAACGAGCCCTGTGCACCGTGAATCTAAACTACATATGACGAAGGAACAAGTCATCGATTCGATTTATGAAAATGTTTCTTATGCCCATCAATTCTTTGACATCGTCGAATTTTCATCAGAAGATGCTACACGGACCGAATATGACTTCTTATGTGAAGCTATTAATACCGCTATCGATGCGGGTGCAACGGTCATCAACATTCCCGACACTGTGGGTTATACGAACCCAGTTGAATTCACCAAATTATTTGAATATATGCAAGTACATATTCCCAACTTTAATGATGTAACTTTCTCCGTTCATTGTCATGACGACCTAGGGATGGCGGTAGCGAATAGCTTGGCAGCAATCGAAGCAGGCGCTACTCGGATTGAAGGAACTATCAATGGTATTGGGGAACGGGCCGGCAATGCTGCTCTTGAAGAAGTAGCGGCTGCCTTGATGGTTCGTCATGATTTCTATGACACAACCGACAATATCAATTTGAAAGAAACTAAGGAAACCAGCGATATGATTAGTTCATATGCCAAAATGGCGGTTCCTCGTAACAAAGCAGTCGTCGGTGATAATGCGTTTGCTCACGAATCCGGAATCCATCAAGATGGAATGTTGAAAAATCCTAATACATACGAAATTTTAACCCCCGAATCAGTGGGCGCCAAAGGAACTTCACTTCCTCTAGGGAAACTTTCAGGTTCACATGCCGTGATGGTTAAACTAAACGAAATGGGATATCACGTTGATAAAGCGCAAATGAAACACATCTTCCCAGCCTTTAAAGCTATTGCAGATGAACAACCAATTGTTCATGAAGCAGATTTACACAAAATTATGAAAAATGTCAGTGAGGTTGCCTAATCAATGAAAAATCAAATCGCGCAAATCACCGCATTAGCTGGTGACTATATCGGACCGGAAATCATGGCTGCAGGACAAAAAGTGTTAGCCACGGTCGCAAAAAATCAAAATTTTGACTATCAAATTACAGATATGCCTTTTGGTGGGGATGCTATCGACAAAACTGGTGATCCATTACCTCAGGAAACAATTGATGCCAGCAAGAATGCTGATGCAATTTTATTAGCCGCAATTGGTGGCCCTAAGTGGGATAAAGCACCACGTCGACCAGAACAAGGACTGCTACAGATTCGGCAAGAATTAAACCTATTTGCTAATATTCGGCCCACTAAAATCACGCCGGCCATGATGAAGTTTTCTCCATTGAAACAAGAAAAGCCAGTTGATTTCGTGATTGTGCGCGAATTGACGAGTGGAATTTACTTTGGCACACCTCGCGAAAAACATGACGAATATGCCTTAGATACGATGCGCTATACACGAACTGAAATTGAACGAATTGCTCGTTTAGCTTTTGAAATGGCAAGCAAGCGTCGTAACCATGTCACCTTAGTTGATAAAGCCAACGTGTTGGATACCAGCAAGTTTTGGCGTGAAATTACGGCAGAAGTTGCGCAAGAATTTCCAAATGTGACTTATGATCAAAGTTATGTTGATGCAGCTTCAATGAAAATTATTGCTTCACCAGAACAATTCGATGTCATTTTAACGGAAAACCTGTTTGGCGATATTTTAAGTGATGAAGCCGCACAAACAACCGGGTCATTAGGGACGATTCCATCAATGAGTAAAGGAATTGACGGACCAGCTCTTTATGAACCAATTCATGGTTCAGCCCCAGATATCGCGGGGAAAGGTATTGCGAATCCATTTTCAATGGTTAAATCAGTGGCAATGATGTTAGCCAATTCATTTGACCGCCAAGATTTAGCAGATCAAATTATGACCGGGATTGATGTGGCAGTAGAACGTGGAATCGTTACACCAGATTTAGGCGGCACCGCCACAACCTATGAGGTTACCGCAACAATTATTGATGCAATTAACGAAAGAAGGAACAGTTATGCAACGGACAATGTTTGATAAAATTTGGGATCGACACGTGATTACTGGGGAAACGGGAGCACCTCAATTAATTTACGTTGATTTACAACTCGTCCATGAAGTTACATCTCCACAGGCTTTTGAGGGGCTGCGTGAAAATAACCGGCAAGTGAGACGTACCGATAAAACATTTGCCACGATGGATCATAATGTGCCAACCAAGGACATATTTAATATTAAAGACCAAATTGCCCGGAAACAAATTGATACTTTAGGACACAATGCAAAAGAATTTGGTGTTCGCTTGGCCGGCATGGGGGATGTTGACCAAGGAATTGTCCACGTAATTGGGCCACAATTAGGACTGACCCAACCGGGGATGGTAATTGTTTGTGGCGATTCACATACTGCCACCCACGGAGCGTTTGGATCAATTGCATTTGGAATTGGAACAAGTGAAGTAGAACACGTGATGGCGACTCAAACTATTTGGCAAACTAAACCGAAGACTACTGGGATTCACGTCCATGGCAAAATGCCCAAGGGTGTTTACGCTAAAGACATTATCATGGGTATTATTGCTCGTGAAGGTGTGGCATTTGGAACCGGCCAAGCCGTTGAATTTTACGGTGATACCATCGAAAATATGAGTATGGAAGAACGGATGACGCTTTGTAATATGGCCATTGAAGGTGGTGCCAAAATGGGTAACGTCCAACCTGATCAAACGACTTTTGATTATGTGGCAGGCCGCAAGTACGCTCCTAAAAATATGGACAAGGCAACCGAATATTGGAGTCAATTTTACACTGACTCACCGGAAGCCTTTGATCGAATTATTGATTTTGATGTTACGCAACTTGCGCCATATATTACTTGGGGAACTAATCCTGGGATGGCCGTTCCAGTTGATGGCCAGTTTCCAGCAATCAATAATGATGACGATCAAAAAGCTTATGATTATGTCGGGATGACACCAGGCGATAAACCGAGCGATATTAAGATTGAATTTGCCTTCTTTGGTTCATGTACGAATGGTCGTTTGTCAGATATGAAAATCGCGGCTGAGGCCTTGAAGGGTCATCATATTGCTGAAGGCGTTACGGCCTTAGTTGTGCCAGGATCTAGGACAATTAAAGAAGAAGCTGAAAAAATTGGATTGGATAAAATTTTTAAGGACGCAGGTTGTGATTGGCGTGACCCAGGCTGTTCCGCTTGCCTGGGGATGAATCCAGACCAAGTACCTGCAGGGGTACATTGTGCGTCAACCTCAAATCGTAATTTTGAAGGACGGCAAGGTGCTGGTTCGCGGACACATTTAGCTAGTCCAGCAATGGTGGCTGCCGCCGCAATTAATGGACATTTCATTGATATCAGAAAGGAAACTGCCTAATGGAACCTATTACAATCGTTACAAATAAAAGCGTTCCATTGATGAACGATAATATTGATACAGATCAACTCATTCCTAAGCAATTTTTGAAAAATATTTTAAAAGTTGGTTTTGGTAAAAATCTATTTTATGATTGGCGTTATTTGGCACCTAATAAGCCCAATCCAGATTTTATCTTGAATCATGATGAACGGAAGGATGCTCGAATTTTAATTACGGGAGAAAACTTTGGTTGTGGATCATCTCGTGAACACGCAGTGTGGGCACTGAAAGATTATGGGTTCCGAGTTGTGATTGCCGGAGGATATTCAGATATCTTCTATATGAATAGTACTAAAAACGGCTTGCTAGCGATTGTGCTACCTAAAGAGCAACGTGATATTTTGGCTAAAGCCGGAGCAGATGAAGAAGTCGTGGTGGATTTACCCAATCAAGAAGTTAGATATCGTGATGATCACTTTAAATTTGATATTGATCCACTTTGGAAGAACAAGTTTATTAATGGCCTAGATGATATTGCGATTACAATGCAATACGAAGATAAAATTAGAGAATATGAAGCGAAGATTCCCAATTTCGATTAACCATTAGTAATGCAAACATAGAACTGGTCCCCTGTCAATAAAGTAGACAATTTAAATAGAGACTTTTTTGTCCTATGCCACGACTAAATTTTGAATTTGAGTTTGATACTCATCTTCAAG
>NZ_BJEB01000009.1 GCF_005405445.1 Paucilactobacillus nenjiangensis | reverse complement strand
TCAATTAAATTTTGTTGAGTCATGTATTCATTGATTCCACAAATATATTTTGTGTTGGTATCATCAATTTTATCTTGAGCAAGATGAAACAAACGCCAGTTAGTTTTAAGTGCTTTATATGGTCTAGATTTCTTATCTTGAATGCCTTTTAAAACAGAAGTTCTAACGTTGTCAAAAGCGCGATTTACCAGTTGTACAATGTGAAATCTATCTACAACAATTTGTGCATTTGGAAAAAGTCGATGTACAAAAGATTGATAAGACGGATTTAAGTCCATAACAATCGTTTTTACTGCTTGACGTTCTGATAATTTGTATCTATTTTCAAAATAGTCACAAATATCTTTGGATAATCTTGTATCTAGAACTTTAATAATTGAATGCCCTTCGGCATCAATGCATATAAATGAAAAACCTTTATTAACAGATCTAAATTCATCCCAATTCATATGAGTGCCTAAATTTTTAACCCTGTATGGCTCTTGATTGTTGCTGTACAATAACCGTTCTGCCGAACTGGGCGAAATATTTAAAACTTTTGCGATAGAAATAACAGAATGCGAAAGGCGGGCTTGTTCTACAATTTTTGCTTTGATATTAGTAGCTAAACTATGATTTGGTTTAACAATTGGAGTGTGCACACCACATGTTAAATGGCACGTTTTACATTGATACCGTTGTTTCTTTAAATACATGTATGTTTCAGGACCAGAAATAGTCGCCAAACGAATATGGTGCATAGTATATCCATTTTTAATTAGAGTTTCAGTTCGGCATTTAGGACACGTCGTACGGCTGTACGTGAGTACAGCATTGATAATTTTGATGCGCTTGACGATACCATTTTTTACTATTTTTTTATCTTCAACATTAATTGCATTAATATTTTCATCTGTTAATTCACAGAGACTTAGTATAGAGTTAGATTGGGGCATGACAATACCTTCTTTCGATTTTTGTTTAGGCGCTTAAATCTTACCATAGGATGTCATGTCCTTTTGTACGCAAAAAAATCTGATATTAGTTTTCACCAATATCAGATAGTGTAGACCCTAAATAACCGGGAGGAACTTGTGTCATGGAATTAAACCAAAAAACAATTGAAGATTGGCTCAATGGACTCGGCATTGATTTTGCTGGGGCCGTAGAAGTAGTTTAGAATGACAATGCGCATATTATTCACGTTACCGTTGATGAAGATAAAATTACGGAATCTCGTGAAAAGATTATTGCCATCGTGAAAGATAACCTTGCTAAAGGGGTTATTACGGAATATAATGCCAAAGAAGTGATTGAACACCTCTTTGTCACTGAATTTTACTTAGAGGGATTCTAAACAAGCCTAGGTATTGTTAAAAATCAATGGTAAAATATTGTTAATTTGATTAGAAGGAGATTTTCATGACAGAAGTAATTGAAACAAAAATGCTCCAGCAGCTTTAGGCCCATATTCACAGGCGATTAAAGTTGGCAACACCTTATATGGATCCGGTCAAGTTGGAATTGATCCAGAGACCGGTAAATTGGTTGGATTAGATATCGAGAGCCAAACCAAGCAAGTCTTTGATAATATCGCGGCAGTGGTAGCGCACGCTGGCTTCACACGCAATGACATTGTTAAAACTGTGATTTTTCTCGATGATGTTAATCAATTTGATAAGGTAAATGAGCTCTATGCAGATTTCTTCTCAAACAATCTAATTTTACCAGCTCGCTCAACGGTAGAAGTTTCTAAACTACCAGCGGGTGCATTAATTGAAATTGAATATGTTGTTAGTAAATAACATGAAAATACCAAAATCGTAAATATTATGATTTTGGTGTTTTTTTATCGTAAATTACAAAATTAGTTAGGTAAAACCATTTAAACACGAACATTAAATGATATTGTAATATAAATGTATGCAAAACGCGTTGACTATCTGACAGTTCGTTGTTACACTAAGAGTGAAATTTGAATAGTAGGGAGAACATGATGAACAAAATCGCCGTTGTGATGGGATCAATTTCTGATTGGCCCACAATGCAATTAACAACCCAGTTACTTGAACAACTCGGATTAGACTTTGAACCAAAAATCATTTCTGCACATCGAATGCCACAAGAACTACAGACGTTTTCACAAAATGCCAAACAAGATGGCTTTTCAGTTATTATCGCTGGTGCTGGTGGAGCAGCACATTTACCAGGGATGCTAGCCGCCAATACCATTCTACCAGTGATTGGTGTTCCAATTGAAAGCCACGCATTAAAGGGAATGGACTCACTACTTTCAATCGTCCAAATGCCAAGCGGAGTACCAGTAGCTACGACAGCCATTGGGAAAGCCGGCGCAAAAAACGCTGCTTTATTAGCAGCAGAAATCTTAGCAATCAATGATGAACAAATCACTCAAAACTTACTAGATTTTCGCCAGAAACAAACCGAGGAGGCCATCAAAAGTGCAGACCAACTCAAATAAGGTCGTATTGCCAGGACAAACCATTGGAATTGTAGGTGGCGGCCAACTTGGACAAATGATGTCATTTGCCGCCAAACAAATGGGTTATAAGGTGGGCATTTTGGATCCGACTCCTGATAGTCCAGCCGGGCAAGTCAGCGATTTTCAAATTGTGGCTGAATACGATGACCATGATGCGTTAATTAAATTGGCCAAACAAAGCGATGTCTTAACTTATGAGTTTGAAAATGTCGACGTCCAAACATTAAATGAAGCAGCACAATATACGCAATTACCTCAAGGAACCAAAATCCTTGAAATCACTAGTAACCGAATTAATGAAAAAAACTTCTTAAAAGAACACGGAATTCCGGTGACACCATTTAAAGCAATCGAATCTTTAGATCAACTTGAAGGGGCAGTCGCAGCACTCGGGTTTGGTAGCATTTTAAAAACGGCGAGTGGTGGCTATGATGGTCACGGCCAGCTCGATATCAATGATCAAATTGACATTGAAGTGGCAGATGATTTGTTAAGCCACGGCGAATGCATCTTAGAAAAGAAACAAGATTTTGTGAAAGAATTGTCAGTCATGGTGACTCGCAGTAGTCAGGGTGAAATTCAGGTTTTTCCAGTTTCTGAAAATATTCATCGACATCACATCTTGATGGAAAGCATCGTGCCCGCACGTGTGAGCGAAGCCACCAAACAAATGGCGGATAATATTGCGACACAGATTGCTCAAGCATTTGAATTACGAGGCGTGCTTGGCATTGAATTTTTCATGTTAGCCAATGGCGAGTTGTTGGTTAATGAGTTAGCGCCACGACCACATAATTCGGGACACTATTCAATCGAAGCTTGTAACGTGTCTCAATTTGAAGCCCACATTCGTAGTATCTGTGGTTTGGCGATACCACAGATTTTTATGTATCAAGCAGCGGTGATGGTCAATATTCTAGGTCGCCAGCAGGAATCAACAAGGGACTTGTTACCGACGCGACCTAACTGGCATTATCACGGATACGGCAAGGCCGAGCCAAAAATTAACCGGAAGATGGGCCACATTACCATTTTGAATAATGATTTAGAAGCAACACTCAAAAATTTAAAATCAGAAAATATCTGGGAGGCATAACAATGCAAAAACTTGCAGTGATTAAAGAGGGAAAAGCAAAACGCTTTTACGAAACTGATGAAGATGGCGTCGTTTGGGTCGAATATTTAGATCAAGCCACTGCCTTAAACGGTAAGCGAAAAGATCACATTGAAGGTAAAGGGAGTCTGAATAACCAAATTGATACAATTTTATTTGAAAATTTGATGGACAATGGGATTAAAACCCATTTCATTAAGCAAGTTTCAAGTAATGAACAGTTGGTCAAAACTATGAAGATGATTCCTCTAGAAGTTGTGATTCGTAATGCAGCTTCTGGTAGCTTTCAACGTAAATTTCAAATTGATTACCTCAAGCCACTGAATCCACCAGTTGTGGAAACCTTCTATAAATCAGATGCCCTCGATGACCCATTTATCAATGAGAGCCAAATCTTAGCCCTAGAAATTGTGACTGATGAAGAATTAAATTTCATTACTGATTATGCTTTAAAAGTAAATCAAGTTTTATCAACTCGCTATGCGCAAGCCGGCTTGAAGTTAGTTGATTTTAAACTTGAATTTGGTAAAACCAATGATGGCGAAATTGTGTTAGCTGATGAAATTTCCCCAGATAATTGTCGCTTAGTCGATCAGGACACCTTAGCATCGTTTGATAAGGATGTTTTCCGTAAAGATACAGGTGATTTGGTAGATGTTTATTCAGAAGTGTTACGTCGGTTGGTAGAAAGCAAGGAGGCTGCAAATGTATAGTGTCAAAGTGTATGTAACCTATAAAGCATCAATTCTGGATCCCCAAGGTGAAGCAGTCAAAACCGCCTTACATCGTCTCGATTTTACAAATGTCGAATCAGTGACTCAAGGTAAGTATTTCGAATTAATGATTAAAAAAACTGGCAAAAATATCGATGAACAAGTTGAAGAAATGTGTACGGAACTATTAACCAATACCAACATGGAAAGTTACACTTACGAAATTGAAGAACTGACAACCGTGGAGGGCTAATCAAATGAAATATGCTGTGATTCGTTTTCCAGGCTCGAATTGTGATTGGGACATGTTCTATGTTTTACGTGATCAATTACATGTCGAACCAATCTTTGTCGATTATCGTGAAACTGAATTACCAGAAGATGTTGCTGCGGTTTTAGTACCGGGTGGCTTCTCATATGGTGATTACTTACGAAGTGGTGCAATTGCTCGTTTTGCCCCAATTATGACGGACGTCAAACGGTTTGCCGGTGAAGGAAAACCTGTTTTAGGAATTTGCAATGGTTTCCAAATTTTGACGGAAGCTCGTTTATTGCCCGGAGGTTTACGTAAGAATCAACATCTTGAATTTGTTTGTCAGCAACAAGAACTGTTCGTTCAAAATAATCAAACCGCCTTTTCGAACCAATTTGAACAAGGTGAAAAAGTGATGATACCAGTAGCTCATGGTGATGGCAATTATTACTGTGATGAATCAACCCTTCAACAACTGAAAGATAACCATCAAATTGTGTTGACGTATTCTGAAAACCCAAATGGCAGTATTGATGATATTGCTGGAATTGTCAATGAGCAAGGCAATGTGATGGGGATGATGCCCCATCCTGAACGTGCGAGTGAAGATATTTTAGGCGGAACGGACGGATTACGTTTATTTCAAAGCTTTGTTGAAAACCAACAATTACAAAAATAAAAACACACGGTAAATACCAAGGGGAGAATAACCGATGATTGAGTTGCAACCACGCGAAATTGAAGCGCAAAAATTGTATGAACAATGGGGTTTAAGCGAAGCCGAATTTGATAAAGTTCAAGAACTATTAGGTCGCTTACCAAACTTTACTGAAACTGGTTTGTTCGCGGCAATGTGGAGCGAACACTGTGCATATAAAAATTCAAAGCCACTTTTGAAGCAATTTCCAACCACTGGTAAAAATATTCTGCAAGGACCTGGAGAAGGAGCCGGTATTATTGATATTGGTGATGGCCAGGCCGTTGTTTTCAAAGCTGAAAGTCATAATCATCCAACTGCAGTAGAACCTTATCAAGGTGCGGCAACAGGGGTTGGTGGAATCATTCGCGATATTTTCTCCATGGGTGCTCGTCCCATTGCTATGTTAGATAGCCTTCATTTTGGCTCACTAGATGACGCGCATACCAAGTATTTAATTGATCAAACCGTTGCTGGCATTGGCGATTATGGTAATTGTATTGGTATTCCAACTGTTGGTGGCGAAATGACTTTTGAAGACGTTTATCAAGGCAATCCTTTGATGAACGGAATGTGTGTTGGACTTTTAGATTCAGTTCAACAACAAAAAGGTGCCGCTGCTGGTGCCGGAAATTTAATTTTCTACGTGGGTGCCAAAACTGGACGTGATGGTATTCAAGGGGCAATTTTCGCGTCTGCTGAATTTAACGATGAACAAGAATCACAACGGTCTGCCGTTCAAGTTGGTGATCCATTTGCAGAAAAAATGGTGATGGAAGCTTGTTTGGATTTAATTGAAAATCACGCAGATATTTTAGTTGGAATTCAAGACATGGGTGCCGCTGGATTAGTTTCATCTTCTGCTGAAATGGGTGCGAAAGCTGGTTTTGGAATGGATTTGAATCTTGATTTAGTTCCTCAACGTGAAGATGGCATGATTCCTTATGAATTGATGTTGTCTGAATCGCAGGAACGGATGTTGTTATGTATTAAAAAAGGGTATGCAGCTGAAGTGATTGACTTGTTTAACCAATATGAAACTGAAGCAGTCGAAATTGGCACTGTTCGTGATGACCAACAATATATCTTACATCAACATGGTGAAGTAGTTGCAGATGTTGACGTGAAGGCGTTAGTTGATGAAGCGCCCGTTTATCGTAAACCTAGTGCTCGTCCCGCTCGTTTAGATCAGCCGAGTGCAGGCTTTGAACCTGATGCTTCCAAGTTAGCTGACACATTGATGTCAGTCTTACAACAACCAGCTATTGCTAGTAAAGAAAGTGTTTATCGTCGTTACGATTCACAAGTCCAAACCAATACGATTGTCTTACCTGGTTCTGACGCAGCTGTGATTCGCGTACGCGGGACTAACAAAGCCTTAGCGATGACCACGGATGCCAATCCACGTTACTTATTCTTGGATCCTCATCAAGGCGGTCAAATTGCGGTTGCCGAAGCTGCTCGTAACATTGTCGCTTCTGGAGGCGTACCACTAGGAATTACTGATTGTTTGAACTTCGGTAGTCCTGAAGATCCAGAAGTGTACTATGAACTGGAACAAGCTACTAAAGGAATGTCAGAAGCATGTCGCCAATTTGAAACACCCGTTATTTCAGGAAATGTTTCCTTATATAACGAATTCAATGGTGAAGCCATTTATCCAACTCCAATGGTTGGAATGGTTGGCTTGATTGAATCACTCGATTACGTAACCACCCAGAGTTTTAAGAATTCCGGTGATTTACTTTATGTCGTTGGTGAAACCAAAGCCGACTTCAATGGTACTGAAATTCAAAAAATGCAAACTGGTCAAATCGAGGGTCAATTATTCGATTTCGATTTAGCCACCGAAGCTGCTAATCAACAATTAGTCCAACAAGCTATCCGCACCGGATTGGTCAATAGTGTTCATGACATTTCTGAAGGTGGATTGGCCGTGGCAGTTGCAGAAAGTACTTTTGATAATGAAATTGGCGCTCAACTTAACGTTGATATGCCAGCCAGCTGGCTCTTTTCTGAGACACAATCACGCTTTGTTGTTTCAGTTCCCGCTACTCACCAAGCCGCCTTTGAAGAGTTAACTGGCGCACAAGCCATTGGTCAAACTGGTGGCGACCAATTAACCATTACGACTAATGATTTTGATATGAATCTTGATGTTAAAACTGCGAAGAAGGCATGGAAGGAGGCACTCGCTTGGCAAATGAAGTAAAAGGCTTAAACGAAGAATGTGGTGTGTTCGGTGTTTGGGGCGACAATCAAGCCGCGCAACGCACTTATTTTGGACTCCATAGTTTACAACATCGCGGTCAAGAAGGTGCTGGGATTGTGGTACGTAATGATGACGGGAAACTTGTTGGCCATAAGGGAATGGGTTTATTAGCCGACGTTTTTGATCGACAAGAGACAATTGATGAATTAATTGGCACTGCCGCCATTGGCCATGTGCGTTATGGAACGGCTGGCAGCCACGGGATTGAAAATATTCAACCCTTAAACTTTCATTACACTGACTACGACGTTTCGTTGGCCCACAATGGTAATCTGACTAATGCGGTCAGTTTACGTCGTCAACTTGAAGAAAACGGCGCAATCTTCCAATCTAACTCGGATACTGAAGTATTGATGCATTTGATTCAACGTCAACCACAAGCAAAATTTGAAGATCGTTTAAGTGCCAGCTTACGCCAAATTGAAGGTGGCTTTGCCTATTTGATTTTGACTGACCATGCCTTGTATGCTGCACTTGATCCAAATGGATTCCGTCCACTAGTCATTGGTCAACTCGAAAATGGTTCTTGGATTGTAGCAAGTGAGACCTGTGCTTTAGACGTTGTCGGAGCCAAATTTGTGCGTGACGTCCAACCTGGTGAATTAATTACCATTGATGACGAAGGTTATCGCGTGAGCAAATATACTGAAAATACCCAGTTAGCAATCTGCTCAATGGAATATATTTATTTTGCGCGTCCTGATTCAGATATCTATGGGGTTAATGTACATTTAGCTCGTCAACGTATGGGGCGCCAAGTGGCTCGAGAAAACAACATTGATGCTGATATTGTGGTCGGCGTTCCTAATTCTTCCTTATCAGCCGCATCTGGTGTGGCATTGGAGTTAGGCATTCCGGACGAAATGGGATTGATGAAAAACCAATATAGTACGAGAACTTTTATCCAACCTACGCAAGCTTTACGTGAACAAGGCGTCAAAATGAAATTGTCTGCCATTCGTGCAGTGGTCGAAGGTAAAAAAGTCGCGTTAGTTGATGATTCAATCGTGCGCGGTACTACCAGTACTTATATCGTTAAAATGTTACGTGATGCTGGGGCCAAAAGCGTCCACTTGCTAATTGCCTCACCACCGTTAAAATACCCATGTTTTTACGGAATTGACATTGAACATACGCGTGAATTGATGGCTGCTAATTATACGGTTGAAGAAATGCGCGAACAAATTGGTGCCGATTCATTAAGTTTCTTGAGTCTTGAAGGATTAATCAAATCAATTGGTTTAAATCAAGATGCACCGAATGAAGGCTTATGTGTTTCTTACTTTGATGGCGAATATCCAACGCCCCTCTATGATTATGAAGCCACTTTTGAAAATCCAAAAACGGCAAATGATCATGTACTTACCGCAACTTTAAATCAGGAGGTCAATACAAATGCCTAACGCATATGAACGGGCCGGAGTGAACATTGCTGCCGGGGATGAAGTAGTTCAAAATTTGAAGAAAAAAATGTCGCAACAAGATTCTCATGTCCTCGGACAATTGGGAGGTTTCGCAGGCCTGTATGAAATGGATGAGAGTCAACTCGATTCACCTGTTTTAGTAGCTGGAAGTGATGGCGTGGGGACTAAAGTGTTATTAGCCTCCGCGGCGAATAAAGTTGATACGATTGGGCAAGATTTAATTGCCATGTGCGTCAATGATTTGTTGGCACAAGGAGCATTACCTTTATTTTTCCTCGACTATATGGCGTTAGCCGAAGTCAAACCCGAACAGATTGACATTATTTTGAATCGAATTTTAACTGTCTGCCAAGAAAACGGCATTGTGTTGTTAGGTGGAGAAACAGCTGAAATGCCCGGGGTATATCAACCTGGACACTTTGATTTAGCTGGTTTTGCAGTTGGCTTGGCTCCCAAAAGTCAGTTGCTAAATCCGGCTAATGTTACAGCTGGTGATATTTTAATTGGTTTACCTTCAAGCGGATTACATAGTAACGGTTTTTCGTTAGTCCGCAAAATTTTGTTTGACGATAATGATTTTCAATTTGATGATCATTTGGATGAATTAGATGCAACATTGATTGATGAATTATTAAAGCCAACCAAACTGTATGTGGAAGCAATGAAACCATTGTTACAAAAGAAGCTAGTCGCTGGTGCAGCACATATTACTGGCGGAGGTTTGTTGGAAAATGTACCACGGATGTTGCCAGCAGATTTACAAGCTGAAATTGATATCAGTACTTGGTTAAATCAACCAATCTTTGATGTCTTAGTCCAAAAAGGTGATTTATCGGTTGAGGACCGATACGAAACCTTTAATATGGGGTTAGGGATGGTCTTAGCAATTCATCCAGAACAACTTGCAGAGGTTGAATTGGCTTTGGGTGATGAAGTCCATTACCAAATTGGTCAAGTGACACCATTAACTGGAGATCAACAAGTAAAATTGTTGGGAGAAAAAGATGATTAATATCGCAATTTTCGCATCAGGAACAGGCACAAATTTTTCTGCATTATTAGACAAAATTCAATCTAGTGAATTGAATATTAATGTGGTTTGTTTGGTTTGTGATCATCCCGATGCATTAGTCGTACAACGCGCTAAAGACGCTAATATTCCTGTGTGGGCACACGAAATGAAAGAGTTTGAGAATAAGCACGATTATGAAACAGCAATTGCACAATATTTAACATCATTAAAAGTTGATTTACTTGTCTTAGCTGGCTATATGAAAATTGTTTCGGATGTCTTACTGACAGCTTATCCGGGAAAAATTATTAACATCCATCCTGCGATGTTACCAAAATTTCCAGGCCGTCATGGGATTGAAGATGCGTTTGCTGCCGGAGTTAGTTCTACAGGTGTTACGGTTCATTACGTCGATTCCGGCGTTGATAGCGGCCCCATCATCGCACAACAAGCCGTCGAAATCTTGCCATCAGATGATATTGACACTTTAGCCAATCGTATTCATGACGTTGAACATGTTTTATATTTTGACAGTTTATGCAAAGTAATAGAGCGTGATTTCAATCGGTAAGTGGAGTGTGAGGCATTTCGCACAGCGGCTGAGCATAGTGAAGAATAACAAAGATTACGGGTTCAGTAATCGAGTTATTCAAGGCTAGGCGGAAGTCGTTGAAATGAGGAGCCGATTCAAGTAGAACAAATTGTTAGGGACTTCAAAAAATTAATCAATTAAAGGGGTAAATAAACACATGAAAACAGCATTACTAAGCGTTTCAGATAAAACAGGTGTCGTTGATTTCGCCAAAGGTTTAACTAACTTAGGTTATCGATTAATTTCAACTGGGGGAACCAAAAAAGTAATTGAAGATGCAGGTATTGATGTGACTGCAGTCGAAGAAGTTACGGGATTTCCTGAAATGCTAGATGGGCGTGTGAAAACACTTCATCCACGAATTCATGCTGGCTTGTTAGCTCGTCGTGATTTGCCAGAACATATGCAAGCACTCAAGGATCATAATATCGATACGGTCGATTTGGTCGCAGTTAATCTTTATCCATTTAAAGAAACAATTCAAAAGGATGGAGTGACTGAACCAGATGCAATTGAACAGATTGATATTGGTGGACCAAGCATGTTGCGTGCCGCTGCAAAAAACTTTGCTGATGTGATTACAGTTGTTGACCCTAACGAATATAATAATGTCTTAAATGCAATCCATGATGGCTCAGATGACCGAGCTTTCCGTCGCAATTTAGCTTTACAAGTATTCCGCCACACTGCGGCCTATGATGCACTAATTGCTCAATATTTGGGCGGTGACGAAGAATTCCCAGATAGCTTAACGTTGACCTACAATAAAGTTCAAGCACTGCGTTACGGTGAAAATAGCCACCAAAAGGCAGCTTTTTATGAAGACGCAATGCCAGAACCATTCTCAATCACTCAAGCTGAACAGCTTCATGGTAAAGAATTGTCATTTAACAATATTAAGGATGCTGATGCCGGTTTACGGATGAGTGCAGAGTTTGATCAGCCAGCTGTGGTGGCAGTCAAGCACATGAATCCATGTGGGATTGGACTAGCAGATAATATTGAAGAAGCTTGGGACCGCGCGTATGCTGCAGATAGTACTTCAATTTTTGGTGGGATTATTATCTTGAATCGGAACGTTGATTTAGCAACGGCTGAAAAAATGCATGCGTTATTTTTGGAAATGATTATTGCACCAAGTTTTGACGATGATGCATTTGAAGTGTTAGCTAAGAAGAAAAACTTGCGGTTATTGACGGTTGATTTCGATGCGCGTCCAGAAGCCGCATTAGAAACAGTCTCGGTGATGGGTGGATTGTTGCGTCAAGAACAAGATTTAGTTCACGAAACAATTGCTGACTTCAAAGTCGTTTCTGAAAAACAACCAACAGAGCAAGAATTAAAGGCATTAGAATTTGCACAAATTGTCGCTAAACATGTTAAAAGTAATGCAATTGTCGTGGCAACCGATGAAATGACACTCGGGATTGGGGCTGGCCAAATGAATCGGGTTGGTTCAGCTGAAATTGCCATTACACAGGCAGAATCTGCTGATAATTATGGTCAAGCCGTCCTAGCTTCTGATGCATATTTCCCAATGGGCGATAGTGTCGAATTTGCAGCCAAACATGGTATTAAGGCAATTGTTGAACCAGGTGGTAGTATACGTGATCAAGAATCTATCGACAATGCCAACAAATATGGTGTCGCCCTTGTCTTTTCAGGAAGAAGACACTTTAGACACTAGAAATGAGTGCAACAAGAAGCGTTCAGCTGCTGAGGATTAACAGAATAACTGTGTTAATCGGTTTAGGATTAATACAGTTATTATTGTTAAACGTAGGCAGTTGCTTTGTGGAACACGATTATGAAAAGTTGTGTCACTGACCGTAAAGCCAATGAGCATTAACAAAGCATCTCTAATTGTGATTTATACAATTGGAGATGTTAAGTTAAGCGGAGTTGGTTGTTCAGTGAAAGCACGATTATAAAAAAGTTGTGTCACTGACCGTAAAGCCAATGAGCATTAACCTAGACAAAAATTTTATCTGGTTTATGATAAAGGTGTTTTCGTAGTTAGGTAAGTGATTTGCTGATTTGAGCACATTTCAGATCAAAAGTGAGATTAACCAAAACCAAAATAATGATTACAGGAGTTTTCATCATGGCAAAAGTTTTAGTCATTGGTAGTGGGGCAAGAGAACATGCCATCAGCCGCCAATTTTTGAAAAGTGAACAGGTCGAAAAAGTATTCGTAGCACCGGGGAATCCTGGGATGGCTACGGCCAATTTAGAATTAGTTCCAATTGACGAATTAGCGTTTGGTGACTTAGTAAGTTTTGCTAAAACTGCTAGTATTGATTTGACTTTTGTCGGTCCAGAAGTGCCACTTCAAGCGGGAATTGTTGACTGCTTTTTGGATGCGGGACTCAAGATTTTTGGCCCCACCAAGAGTGCCGCTCGGTTAGAAGGATCGAAAACTTTTGCCAAAGAACAAATGGCGCAAGCCAATATTCCAACCGCTAAATATCAAAACTTTTCAGATGAGGCCAAAGCTGATCAGTATTTGAAGACAGTTGATTTCCCGATTGTGATCAAATCAGATGGTTTAGCGGCCGGTAAAGGCGTAGTCATAGCTCAAAATTATGATGATGCAATTGAGACTGTTCACGAAATGCTGGCAGAAAATAAATTTGCTGCGGATGAAATTGTGATTGAAGAATTTTTAAAGGGACAAGAATTCTCGTTTTTTGCATTTGTCAATGGCACAGAAATCATACCAATGCCATTAGCACAAGATCATAAGGCAGCTTATGATGGTGATAAGGGCCCTAATACGGGTGGCATGGGTGCGTATAGTCCAGTTCCTCAAATACCAGATGAAATGCAGGCAGAAGCGTTCGATACGGTTATTAAACCGATTGTGGAAACTCTACAAGCAAATGAAAATCCATTTTGTGGCATTTTATATACCGGTTTAATTGCCACCGATAATGGTCCTAAAGTAATTGAGTTCAATGTCCGCTTTGGCGACCCTGAGACCTCGGTTGTATTGCCTCAATTAAAGAGTGATTTTTTCAGTCTGTTAATCAAATTATTAGACAACCAACCACAAAAGGTTGAATGGGATATTGGGCAAACGTACTTATGTGTCGGTGTTGCATCAGAAAATTATCCAATGAGTTCTGGCTCAGGGGTTAATTTAAACGCGTTTAATCAATTACCAGCTCAGTTACATGTCGATTATGCGGGGACTAAACTTGATGGTAAAGCACTAGTGAGTGCTGGCGGCAGAATCCTAAGTGTCGTAACCAATGCAGATAGCGTTGAACAAGCACAAGATAATATTTATCAATGGTTGGATCAACAATCACTTGATGGATTACGTTATCGGCATGATATTGGTGACAAAGGATTAGAACCATTTCATGTAAATAGCTCGAGATATAAATAAATCAAAATATGGGTTGACGGAAAGTAATTTCTGGCAATCCATTTTTATTTTCCAAAATCACTTGCATTTGAGGTGAAAACAATTTATAGTGTAATAGTAAACTAATACACTAGCAAACGAGGAGGGCTGATTGAAATGCAGTTCGACGATAAAGTACCAATTTATTATCAAATCAAACAATACATTTACAAAGAAATTATCATTGAACACCTTAACCCAGGCGACAAGTTACCTGCAGTTCGACAATTAGCGGTTGATTTGACAGTCAACGTTAATACTATCCAAAGAGCGTTGAGCGAGTTAGTGGAAGAAGAAGTTCTAATCACACAACGCGGTAAGGGGAATTTTGTGACAACCGATATGGAAAAATTAGTTAGTTTAAAACAACATGTAGTTGAAGAACAAATTGAAGTGATGTATGACCATTTAACGGAACTACAAGTCACTCCAGATGAAGTCTTAGAATATTTAACAGCCTACATGAAGCAAAGAAAGGAACAAGATAATGGATAATTTATTAGTCATTAATCAGCTCACTTACAAGCGCAACATGCGGGTCTTGTTAGACGACGTTTCGTTAAGTATTCCAGCCGGATCAATTATTGGTTTGCTGGGAGATAATGGGGCTGGTAAAACAACTTTAATGCGATTAATTTCTGGTGCTGCAACCAATTATAGTGGGAGCATCATCATTGATGGTGAAGTTGATAAGCCTACTATGAAGGGGCTCGTTAGCTTCAGTGAACAACTTAACGGGGCGGCAACTGACGCCAAATTAGAGGATTTAGCCAAATTTTATGATACGATTTATCCAGAATTTAGTATGGATAATTTCAATCAATTAGTTTCGAATTTTAATTTGAATCTCAAACAGAAACTCAGTCAATTATCCAAGGGGATGCGTCGTAATTTTGTCATTTCAGTTACTTTAGCACGACGAGTAAAACTGTATTTATTGGATGAACCTTTTGATGGAATCGACAGCATGAAACGTAAAAAAATCATTGAAAATATCTTGGCCTGGATGCCAGATGACGCCTCAGTGATTATTAGTGATCATCATGTCACGGACATTGCTAATTTATTGGATCAAGTGGTGATTATCAAGAATCGAACGATTGTTAATCAGATTGATGCCGATAAGATTCGTGAGGAATATAACCAAAGCATTGAAGAATATTACGAAAGTTTCTATAAGGAGGTAAATGACCATGCCTAGTTTTGCAAAATTAACGGGTGCACTTTTTCGCGACAAGGTTCGCGCTGTGCATATGGTAGTGGGTATCGAAATTATTGGAATAATTGTATCTATAATTTTAATGTTCATATCTAATTCAAAAGGGTCAATGACGGATTCAATTTTAGCGACAACCCTTGGAATTGTGATGTTAGCAGCAGGAGTCATGTTTTTGGTGTTGGCAATTCGACAGGAACGAGTTTGGACGAAAAACTTTTACCGTTTAATTCCTGTCTCTGATGCGAAGTTATACCTGGCAAATGTCTTATCCGTCGTTTGTAATTATATTTACTTCGGTATTTTACAATTGATTCTTTTATTGGTATTCAATATTGGTAGTTGGCATTATTTTAAATACATGAAGGAACTTACCCCTTCATTGTACGGAGTGACCTTTTCAACTTTGTTAATTTTAGTTGTGACCACGCTATTCTTTTGGATTTTCTTTTCATTAATTCATTTGATTGTGGAAGCTCTGAGTTCATTTTTACCAACCTTACATGAGCGGTTGTATCGGATTGTCTTGTACGTGGTTGTCTTTTATGTGGTAATCAAAGTAATCAGCTACATTAGCGGCATGGTGGTTAAAGTGGTATCTAGTGTCTTTTCATTGAATATGACACATGCGGATGCGATGAGTACTGCTGCCGTTTCAATGCTAGTGGCATCAGGTTATATGGCAGTAGCTATTATTTTACTTTCATTTATTAATGTTTTCATCTTAAATAAATGGGTTGAAACTAATCCACAAAGTATTTAAAAAAAGTAAGTGTGACATAAGTCGTTCAGCTCTTGAGGATTGCTACGACGTCCATTGAACTACGGCGAAATTCGCCAAGTTCAAATGGCAATTTCGAATGATGGATGATTTGCACTTAGAATCTTCCATCATTCGTTATTAAACGAAGAGAGTTGATTTATGGAACAGATTAAAAAAAGTCTCATCAATCCTTGATTGATGGGGCTTTTCTGATGGAGTTATTCTTCTGCTAGTTCCACTGGGACATCGTAAGTCATTAGATCTGATAAATTCGCGATAGTTACAACAGGATGAAGAACGCCTTCGAATCGGTATTCTTGGGCGTTGAGATTCATTACACCGTAATAATGGGTGTAATCGTGGTTGTCATTTCGTTTTGGGATGGTGACGGTTTTTAAAAAGTCGGTCACAGTTGTGCTGTTAATTGTCAGGTTTCTACTATCGCGCCAGCGCCACAAATTAGTTTTAATGAATCGATCAGTTGTAATTGAACGATTGGGGGTTGGTCCCGTATAGTTTGCGAGTGAAGAGCGAATTGAATTCCAAGCTGTGAAGTCAGTTTTCATTAACTTCTTCAGATTGGTGAGTTGTTTATCTAAATTGGGAGTATTCGTTAAGACGTTACTTGGGTTCTCACGTAAGGTTAGCAAATGGTCAGTTGGTTCAATGATGTAAGTGCCAGAGGCATCTGTGATGATCCAATGAAACGGATATATGGCTTCATTGTCGTACCATTGGACCCCAATTAAGGCAATTTGAGCAAGCTTCGCACGAATTTCTTTAACCGTACCATTTTGAGTTAGAAGCCATGTGGTAAAGTCTTGCGGGGATAAATTGATTTTTCCTTCAACGGGCGCATCGTAGTAATTTGACTCAACGGGAAAATATAATTCAGCCACTGACAGTCCAGCACTATTGACGCCGTCTCCAATCAGATACCAGTCTTGAATGTGTCGCATGCCACCCAGGACTGCAAACTTAGATTGATATTTGGTTGTACCGGTAACTGGTTGCCATTCAAAGTTAACTGGCAAATAAGTGAGTCGCCAAGGTGTTTTAGTTGGAAAATCCATGGTTCTCCCAAGGAGTTGCTCATTTGAATAACTGGGAACAGTTAAGCTAGTGCACATAATGTAACCTCCAATTTTTACTTCTGTAGTCTTTAAGGTCATTATATGCTTTTTTTATGGTTTGTTTAACAAAGATAGATTTAAAATAAAATCGACTAATCAACAATTTTATTTGGCATCAATCGTTAAGCATTTTATTCAATTCTGAATGGTTGGTGGCACCTTCGAGTTTTAAATTACCGGATGCATCATGGATTACTTCAAAAAAACTGCTCAATACTTCTTGATTAGGTACACCGAGTTCTTCTGTTTTGATTTTACTGTCAGTACGAATATCAACATGAGAATCAAATTTTTTTTGGCTATTATTCATATGGTTTCACTCCTAAAATAAAAGTGTACGAGACTGCTGCATCTCAAGAATATTACATGATTTCCTTTATTACAAATATATGCAACAATGTTTGCTACTCATACATTTCATCGATAGTTGATATGGTATACTTTGGTCATCTATCAGTTTGTAGGAGGGGTTAACAATGTTGGAGATTCGCGGACTAACAAAAACGTTCGGATCGATGGTAGCGTTGGATGATGAATCATTTACGATTCAACCAGGTGAAATCATGGGGTTAATTGGCCAAAATGGTGCCGGTAAAACAACTACTTTTCGGATGATACTAAATTTTATTACTCCGGATCATGGTGACATTTTATGGGATGGGCATCCATTGACGAGTGAAGATTATGATATTTTGGGGTATTTGCCCGAAGAACGTGGGTTATATCCCAAAATGAGAATCAATGATCAAATCGCTTATTTTGCTCAGCTACGAGGTATGAAAGTTCGGGACGTAAATGCTCAACTAGATCAATGGTTTAAACGTTTCAATGTAAAAGGTAAAAAGACCGACAAGCTAAAAGATTTAAGTAAAGGTAATCAGCAAAAAATTCAATTGATTACCACATTAATCCATATGCCAAAATTAATTATTTTAGATGAGCCTTTTTCTGGTTTAGATCCAGTTAATGCGAGTCTACTACAAGATGGTATCAATATGATGCGCGATTCGGGCGCCTGCATCATTTATTCCAGTCATGACATGTCCAACGTTGAAGCTTTGTCTGATAAGCTGATTATGTTAAAAAATGGCAAAACAGTTTTAAATGGCACCGTTGATGAAATTCGTAATTCATATGGACGCATTAAGTTATTTATTGAATCTAATTTAACTCGCGATGAATTGACGAGTTTTGACGGCGTTATTGATGTCAAACATGAAGGTAATCGATTTGAATTGATGTTGAAATCGCCTGAAGTAGGACAAGAAATTTTTGTAGCTGCCACTAAGAATGGTTATATTCCTGAATTCAGCCAACAAGCTCCCACGCTTGATGAAATCTTCCGAATGAAAGTGGGTGAAGCTGATGCATAAAATGTTGATTATTGCCAAACAAGTCTTTATGAAAAACGTGCGCAGTGCTTCTTGGATTTTTCTCGTTCTATCACCAGTTTTGTTATTAGGGATTTCAATTGGAATTGGCCATTTAGTCCAGAGTTCGCAAAGTAAACCAACAATTGGGGTGGTAAGTAGCGTACCAGCAATTCGTAAAAATTTTGCTGACAGTTTGCCTGGGATGAAAGTTAAAGAATATCATAGTCAGGATAAAGCTGAGACTGCCATGCAGAATAAAAAATTAGATGCTGTGCTGGCAGTACCAATTAAAAATGGAGAAATTGCAGCTAATTTACAATTAAGAGATGGTGGTAAAGTTGTTTCCACCAAGACAATTCAAGCAGTCTTGTCACAAATTCAGCTACAAGCACAAGCTACTAAGTTGAATTTGAATTCTGAACAGTTGCAAGCTTTGCTCAAACCGGCTGTTTTGAGGTCTAAAACGGTTGTCGTTGACCACGGTAAGGCTTCAACAAAAAATCAGAAGACCGACACTAGCAATCACTTAATTGCTGTTGCAATTACTGTGTTAATGTTAGTTTTCACTTTGAGCTATGGATCGATGATAGCTCAAGAAATTGCGACGGAAAAGGGTTCAAGAATTATGGAGACTATTTTGTCGTCCGTTAGTGCTACCACTCAATTCTTTGGCAAACTGGCCGGAATACTAGCGTTATTAGTGGTAAATATTTTATTTTATCTGCTATTAATCTTAGTTGCCTGGAAACCTTTGATGAAAATTGATATTGTGAAAACGATGTTGGGTAATTTTGATTTTGGTGTTTTGACATCAACAAATGGGTTAATCTTCTGCGTATTTTTCATTTTGGCAGTATTAACTTATTCTGTCTTAGCGGCATTAACAGGTTCTCTTGTGGCTAATCAAGAACAAGTACAACAAGCTGTCATGCCTATCTCAATGATTGGATTGCTTGGGTACGTGTTTGCTTTGGCTGTTCAGGGTGGCGATAGCTTAATTGTTAAAATAGTTAGCTATCTGCCATTTGTTGGCGCCTCGGTCATGCCGGTACGCTTGGCCATGAGTTTTGCGACTGTGGGGGATGCTTGGATTAGCATTTTAATTTCAGTTATCTTTTTGATTCTCTTTACCTGGTTTACTGCCAAGGCGTACAAGAGTAACGTGTTGGTTTATAACCAAGGTGGTTTTTTGAAATCCATCCGGAGTACCTTTTCAATCATGAATGCAGAACGGAAGAGTAAATAATGATGAAACTTATCCTAATAGGGGTAAGTTTTTATTTTGCCTTGACAACGTGTCGAATTGACCTATAATTGTTTGGGTCGGTTCGACATATATTGGAGGTAAAAATGTACGAATTATTAATTTTAGGTTCTTTAATGCAACGTGATATGTCGGGGTATAAGCTCCGAATTATTTTGCAAAATTCGATGATACCACGTCGTCCAATTTCAAATAGTGTAATCTATCCAGTGTTAAAGAAATTGGCAGAACAACAATACATTGAGTTATATGACGAAAAGGAAAGTGAACATTCTGGCAAAATGGCGCGTATTACTGAAGCGGGAGCAGCTTATTTAAAAGAGTTGATGCTTCAGCCAGTTGAAATGACAGCTAAACGGGAATCAATTTATCGTTGTAAGCTCAGAGCCTTGGCGGTAGTTTCAAAACCGGAACAAATTCAAATCTTACAAGCGTACCAACATGATGTGGCGGATGATTTGGACACTTATCAAGAAGTAATGGATCATCTGACTTACCTGTTAACGGTTAATGAAAATAAAAAAGATTTCCTCAAATGGAGTATTAAAAATTTGGAGTTAGCGATTAAGTTAACTTCGACTACGCTTGAGTGGCTGCAAGCAGAAATAACAGAGATTGAAGAGAGTATTGGAGAGTAATATGAAAAAAACAACACCTGGGCAATGGATAGCATTGTCCGCAATGGCCTTAGGGGTCTTTATGGGATTACTAGATGTGACGGTCGTAAATGTTGCCTTACCCACGATGGCCACCGATTTAAATGAAACCTTCACCAATTTACAGTGGGTTTTAAATGCTTATACCTTAGTTTTTGCCGTGACCTTGCTCATTATGTCCAAATTAGGTGATATGTTTGGCCGCAAGAAAATTTTCGTGGCTTCCATGGTGATTTTTACCTTAGCTTCGATTATGAATGGCATGTCGACCTCGCTCACGATGTTGAACATCGGTCGTGGCATTCAAGCAATTGGGGGTGCCGGAATGATGTCACTCTCAATGGCATTAGTGGCGTCTAATTTTGCCGGTAAACAACGTGGAACTGCGTTAGGAATCCTTGGGTCCGTAATTGGCTTATCATCAGCTTCTGGTCCGTTAATTGGTGGGTACTTGGTCGAACACTTTGGCTGGCAGTCAATTTTCTTTATCAACGTACCTGTTGGAATTATCTCTGTCATTTTATCGGTGATTTTTATTAAAGAAACGCCAAGTTTTGGTGCGAATCAAAAAATTGATTTCGCGGGGATGTTTTTATCAGCTGCCGCGTTATTTACCGGTATCTATGGATTGATTCAAAAAGAAGGCCACTACAGTTGGGGATGGACTGATCCTCGTGTCGGTGGCTGGTTGATTGCTGCGATTATTTTATTAGTACTCTTTATAATTATTGAAAGTAAATTGAAAAATCCAATGATGAACCTCAAAATGTTTAAAAATCGGCATTTTGTTGGTGCCGTGTTAGTTGCCTTAGCATTAGGTTGGGGTATTTACTCATATAATGCTTATTTAACGGCATTAATGCAAAACTACATTGGTTATTCAGCTTTTGATACTGGTGTTCGTCAATTGACGATTAGCGTCTGGTCATTAATTTTAGGACCGTTAACTGGGATCTTAGGAGCACGTTTTTCTAATAAACGATTAATCAGTGGCAGTTTGTTTCTTGGAGGAATTGGATTTTTATTACTAGCAAACGCAATGACGACCAAAGTTTCCTTCGTTGAATTATGGCCAGGGATGGTCTTAATGGGAATTACTAACGGAATGGTTAACCCATTGTTAAATACGGCCGGAATGGAAGGCGTGGCAATGGAAGAAATGGGAATGGCCTCTGGACTATTGAATGTGTTCCGCCAATTTGGAACCACAATCGGTGTAGTTAGCTTAGGATTAATCCAAAGCTCACAATATGAAAATTATTTAAATGGACATATTCATTCAATTCCTGCTACCACGGCTGTCGCAGATAAAATTAAAGATGCTTTGATTGAAGCAGGTCCTTTTTCAGGCCACACAATTGCCTTTAGTGACAAAATGAATTTAGCGCCATTTGCCCACGAGTTACAACAAGTCGTTTTGCACGCATACGATAAGGGGATGACAGCTGCCACCTTATTGTCAGCGGGAGTTGTTTTCGTTGGTGCCATTGCTGCTGGTTTATTATTAAAGAAGAATAGTTAAACATTGTCAAAATGAAGTGAAAGAAGGGTTACAGATGTCGGAAGAAACACAAATTCCAAGTAAAAAAGTTTGGATTATTATTGCAGCAGTGGGGATGTTTGCGTTTATGTCGACGCTCGATTCTTCGATTGTGAACATTGCCTTACCAATCATGTCTAAACAATTATCAATCCCCATGAACCAAGCAACTTGGGTAGTTTCAATTTATTTAATTATCATTTCTGGATTACTGACTTTCTTTGGTCGTTTAGGTGATCAAATTGGTAAAATTCGAGTCTTTAGATTTGGCACTTATATCTTTACGGTTGGGTCATTAATTGCAGGAATTAATCTGGGATTGTGGTTCTTGTTGTTTGCCCGTACTATTCAAGCGATTGGTGCTGCAATGACAATGAGCAATAGCTTTGGTATTGTCACCACGATTGCACCACCTTCACAACGGGCACGAGGGATGGCCTTAAATTCCTCATTTGTGTCATTGGGTACGATTGCTGGGCCAGGTTTAGGTGGGATTATTTTACAGCACTTCAGTTGGTCATATATTTTTTGGATTAATGTGCCGGTCGGAATTATTGCGATTATTATTGGACGGTTAGTCTTTCCTAAAAGTGCAGAAATTGATCATGATGCATTGAAATTTGATTATGTCGGTATCTCAACGCTGTTCTTATTTATCACGACCTTTTTCTTAGCTATCAATATCGGTCAAGAACAAGGGTTTTTGAGCAGCATTCCAGTGACATTAACCGTGTTTGCGTTAATTGTGTTTGTTATTTTTATTGTGCATGAATTACATGCTGAAATGCCATTATTAGATCTCACAATTTTTAAATCAAAATTATTTACTATTAGTTTAGTCGCGGCCTTTTTGGTGTTTACTAGTAACTTTTTCATTAATGTTATTTCGCCATTTTATTTTGAAAATTTGAAAGGCATTAATGCTGGTACGGCTGGATTGTTCTTGATGGTTTGGCCAATTTCAATGTTGATTGCCACTCCAATTTCTGGATATATTGCTGATTATTTTGACCAGGAATATATTACGTTATGTGGATTAACTATCTTAGGATTATCGTATTTTGGTTGGTGGATTGCAGATGCACAAACATCATCATTGTTTATTGTCTTATTGCTGGTATGTGGTGGAGTAGGGATGGCCTTTTTCCAAACACCTAATAACGCCTTAATCATGTCGAATGCGCCAGTTTCTAAATTAGGTGTTGCTGGTTCATTAAATGCCTTAGCTAGAAATCTGGGGATGATTACTGGGACATCATTAGTGACTACCGTTTTGTACGCAGCGATGAGTAAAAAAATTGGCCACAATATTACTAGTTATCCATCAGGACACGGTCACATATTTGTTTACGGGATGCACGTAGCATTCTCCTTAGCAATTGTGTTGGTGGCAATTACCTGGTTGATTACTATTTATCGGGTTATTTTAAAAATTAAGCATAACCATATGGCGACAAATTAAAAAGTTCTAGGGTCAGTAAAATTGACTCTAGAACTTTTTTTTAAGCAAAAATGACGACTGCATCTAAATTGACGCGGTCGTCATTGTCTTAGATATTATTTAATTTGGACGACAAGTACATCATTTTTGGAGATGCGGTTGACGTACGTGGTAACTGAGCCAACCATAAAACGCTCAACGGCAGACATTCCTGTGGTACCAATGACAGTTAAATCGGTGCCATGGTCGTCTGGAAATTCGCGGGCAATAACAGGCTTAGGATTACCAAATCGTACATGGGTGCTGACGTCAGTTAAACCAGCTTCAGATGCTTGTGTTTTCAAACTATCTAACCGAGCTTCGATGTCTTCTACCAAACTGTAGACTACATCGCCACTGATTGCTCCACCGTAACTATCACTAAATTGATTAATTTCGACCACGTTCAAGATGTCCAGATGAGCGCCGTTGGTCTTAGCAATTTGAATTGCACGTTCAATTAGTTGAGGTGTTGCCTTAGAACCATCAACAGGTACGAGAATTGTTTTATATTGTTGTGACATGGGGAAAACCCTCTTTCTGTTATGTTTAACATTATTATACTATTCTAAAAGGAAAGTGTAATCCCTTTCGGTAAAAAATATGTGATTTAATGATCAATCTTTCACATTATCGGCGCATATCCAATCTTTTTAGCACAACTACGATCATATTGTTGAAATCGGTTTCAGTGGGTGGTAAACTCAAAATGTTCAAGCATTTTAATAATTTTTAAGAAGAAGGGGAACGACTATGCGTTATATTTCAATGACGTCACATAATATCGGTGAGAATCTGGCAACAGAACAGTACTTAATGAACAATAAAGACTTTGGTGAACCATTACTGTTATTTTATTATGAAGAACCATGTATCATCGTTGGTCGTAATCAAAATACTCTAGAAGAAATTAATCAAAAATATGTAGATGAACATAATATCCGCGTGACTCGTCGCCTTTCTGGTGGTGGAGCCGTGTATCAAGATTTAGGTAACCTATGTTTTAGTTTCGTTGTTGATAGCGATAGCGAAGAATTTGGTGATTTCAAATCATTTACTCAACCAATCGTTGATGCTTTACATGAAATGGGAGCAACAACTGCTGAAGTTAGTGGTCGTAACGATATTTTAGTTGATGGTAAGAAGTTCTCTGGAAATGCTATGTACTCTCGCAATGGTAAAACCTTCTCGCATGGAACTTTAATGTTAGATGTTGACTTGGATGTTGTTGGCAAAGCTTTAAATGTGCCAGAAGACAAGATTAAGTCAAAGGGTATCAAATCAGTTCGTTCCCGAGTAACTAATTTGAAACCTTATCTTGCCCCTGAATATCAAGATATTACCGTTCCTGAATTCCGCGACACACTCTTGAAGAAACTATTCAAGGTTGATAGTCTGGATGAAATTAAGGACAAAGAAGTGGTTGTCACACCAGAAGAACAAACTAAGATTGATAAGATCTATGAAGATACTTATAACAACTGGGATGCCGTTTATGGTAATTCACCAGAATTTACTGTTAAGAAACGTCAACATTTCGATATGGGAACTGTTGATGCACGGATTAAAGTTGATGATGGTAAGATTTCCAATATCAAGTTCTATGGTGATTTCTTCGGACCAGGTGATGTTGAAGAATTAGCAACTGCATTAAATGGTAAGAAATACGAACGTAATGAAATTAAAAATGTTATTGATAGTGTTGATACCGCCAAGTATATTGTCGGTGTTTCAAAAGAAGAATTAGTTGATTTACTAGTTTAATCAATCCAAGAACCTGAAATGAGGTTCTTTTTTTGTGGTTGACATAGTACAATAGAAGTAATCATTAAAAACGGAGCGATTATTTTGAAATATCATAAATTTGTTTTTCTGTACCTATCCATCTCGACGGTAATTTACTATGTCGTCAATATTATTATGAATTTACAAACCGGAACGGAAATTTTTAGTTCTGAAGTAATGCCTAACTTTGGGATTATTTTAGGCTTCTATTTGTTGAGTATTTTCTTTAGCTGTAAAGAAATGCGCTTTTCGGCTTATTTAACTATTTTCATGTTGATTGTACTGTCATTTACTTTTGGTGGCGCAATGATTGTGAGCGGCGGGAGTGACATGAGTTTACTTACCAAAGTATTTATCGATGTGTTAAGCTTAGCGGGATTAGCACTGAATGTTTTGTGCTTTATTGCAGCCGGTAAACAACGAGCCAATTATCAAAATCCAAAATTAAAAGGGAAGTAAATCATGCAAATTAAAATTCAACAATTTATGGAAGACGCACTAGATGAAAAAATTACGGCCAAGGTCGTTGAAACTGATTTGGCATCAATTCAGCAAGTTGAGACCGTTACAATGGGATTAACCTTTGTTGCAGACGCTACTAAAAAAAGTGAGATTGCGCAATATAACTGGGTTGTCGACATGCCAGAAGGTGAAAAAGTTAGTGTTCGAATTGAAACTAGCGTGATTAATTTGCCCCTTGAGGATTCAAAAACCATTTCAAAGATTTTAAATGTAGAAGATGAAGCAGAAATGAACGTTTACTTAATTGCAGAAACTCCCGACATGAATAAATCTGGCCTAAGAATCGATAAATTGGCATCTGTGACTGCAGTTCAAGATGATACAGATGGCGTTTCCCACAGCGCTAGCAATTGGATTAATGATCAGCTCGCTGCGATTGTTGATATCCGTCAGAATAAAGATGATAAAGACGACGAAAAATAGGCAGCTTGCAAAAAGAATGAAAGCTGCTATACTGGAATGTATGCGATGAGTCGAATGGTCAGGCAATCTTCGGATTGTTTCGCGCAAGCGATTAATGACATTCTCATGGGACACATTTACCTGACGTATTTCAGGGTGTCCGGCAGTAGGATATTGTGGAATTGATGACTGCCTGAGATAGCTTTTGCTATCAATACACTAAAAGAGGAACCATAACAAACTTTGTTTGTTGTGATTCCTCTTTTTATTTGACTAAGTAAACTTTCTCGTCAATCAAATCGAAACTATGATAATTTTGGTTTAACTTGTTTGTGTCTGTAGAATCGATCAAGTCAGCGTATTTCCAAAAGGCTTTTGAATTGGTCGCTCCGTTGTATTCACCAATCACAATTAGTTGAATCTCAGGATAGCTGGTTCTAAGCAGTTGTAAGATTTCCCAATCGGTTTGCTGGGTATCTGGTGCCCAAGAGATGATGACAAAATCAACTGTTGAGCCATATTTTTTGATTGATTCAAGCGCATCTAAATTCTCGACGGCAGTCACGGCAGGTAAGTTAGTTTTTACTTTGGTTTGCCAGTCAAGATTATCAGTTGTCATAATTGTTTGAGTTGGTTGTAAATTACGAAGGCCTTTGGAGATGAATCCGCGACCAGCCATGATTTCAAGAACCGTGCCATCATTCGTGAATTCAGATAGATTTTTGATAAAAGGAGCGTTGATGTAAGCCCACATTCCATAAGTCGTTTCAAGATATTCACGATAGTTACGTAATCGTTGATCTAATTTAGGTAACGCTGCAGACAGTTTTTCCCAAAACTGGTCGCCCTCTGGATCACCTTGTGGGTATTTTGAAGCGAGTTTTTCAAAAATTTGATCTTGAATATCGTCTGGTAACAATAGTTTTGGTAATGGTTGGGGCAGTAGCCCATTTTTTAAAAGGCGATCACTTTCCAGCACATTATTAATTAGAAACTTAATGGTGGGATAATCTTCAAATAAGTTGGCGTATTCAGTTAGCTCAGTAATGTATTCGTCGGCACTCGCCTGATGCGCTGCTTTATGGCGCTTTTTTAATTGCTTCAGTTGTTTGGGATTCATAATTAAGTATTCCTGTCTATAAATCTAAATCAAGTTCTTCTTGAGAAGAATGAGTATTGTAGAAACGTTCAGTGTCGCGACGGTTTTGACGTCCATGGACGTAGCCATCAATTAATTGAAAAATCTCATAGCGATCTTCACTGGTTAGTGGCGTATGGTTAAATGACAGTTCTTTGCCCGAAACAAATAACCGGCCCAAATCAGTATCATTTTGATCAGTTTTACCAGTTAAGTAATCCAAACTGACATCAAAAAATTCGGCTAGTTTTCTAGCTTCAATATATGAAGGTGTTCGAATTCCACGTTCCCAGTTACCAATTTGTGAAGGAGAATTTTTACTTTCACCTTCTGTTAAGTGTTCGTTTAAAGCATTTGCTAATTCTTTAAGCGTAATATTTTGTCCTCGTCGAAGTGCGCGTAATCGTTCAGGGAACATGAAATTCACATCCTTAATAGTTATTATTGAGACTATTTTACCACTATTTGAGCAGATTGTTTTTGAGCCACACATTGATAAATTGATAGACTTCTTTTCTGGAGACTTCGTTCAGAATTTCATGGCGCAAGTCTTCAAATAATTTCAATGTGACATTCTTAAATTGGGCATTCGTGAGTAGATTAAAGTGGTACTCGGGACCCTTACCGAATTTACCAACGGGATCGTTGGTACCACTTGCAATTAAAATAGGTAAGCCCTTGCGAACGTTGTCAACCCAATGCGGACTGGTGGCAATTTTGGTCAGACTCAGTAAAGTATAAAACCCGTTGTTAGTGAAAATAAAGCCTGACTTTGGATCATCTTCATATTGTTTTAAGACTAATGGATTGTGAGTTAACCAAGAGTATTTGACATGTTTATTGAATGATTTGGAAAAACCACCAAATGAAAGTCGGTCCAGAAAATGACCAATCTGTTTAGGCTTAGTTTTATTTAAAGCTGAAATCAGTGGCCAAGCTGGCAGCAACTCTGGGTGCGTGGCACTAGTGCCAATTAGTATTGCTGCATCAATCTCAAAAGAGATTTTCCGCAAAATTGCTTGTAAAATCATTGCCCCCATACTGTGTCCAAGCATTACGTATGGTAAACTAGGATTAGCTTTTTTAATGAGATGCATTAATTTGATTTCATCTTGTTGTAAATGTTCAACAGGATGGTCGGCACCAAAATAGCCCAGGTGTGAAATTGTGGCGGTCTTACCATGACCAAGATGATCATCACCGACCACTATCCACCCGTGGGCAGCTAAATTTTCCGCGAATTCCGCATAGCGTTGAATATGTTCTGCCATGCCGTGGATGATTTGAATAATCCCCACTGGTGCAACTGTAGGCATCCATTTGCGAGCATAAATTGTAGTTTGACCATCACTTGATGGAAAATTAAATTCAATAGACAAGGTGAACTCCTTTTGAAGAAAAAGTATATATACATAATTATATTAGTGTTTCTGATTATATGCACTGGTTTTATTGGCGCAGCCCTTTATTTTTTTCATGAAGCGGTGATTCCTAGCCATAAAAGTTTCTTAAGCGATACGAAAACACTAAAGAAATCAGATCCACTTTATAAGCAAAAAAAATGGTATTTGGATGCTGACAAGCAACTGTGGACCATGAAATCAGCAACTGGTAATTTGAAACTAGTAGCCAACTATATTCCGGCTGCTACACAAACTGACAAAACCGTGGTGGTCGCACATGGCTTCATGGGCAGTAAGAACACAATGGGGGCCTATGCCTATTTGTTCCATCAATTAGGGTACAATGTCTTACTACCTGACGCACGGGCACAAGGAGACAGTCAAGGCCAATATATCGGTTATGGCTGGCCTGAGCGAAAAGATTACGTAAAATGGATTAATAAAGTAATTGATACGAATGGGCAAAATTCTCAAATTGTGATGTTTGGTGTTAGCATGGGTGGCGCAACGACAATGATGACCAGTGGTGAAAAGCTGCCATCTCAAGTCAAAGCCTTTGTTGAAGACTGTGGGTATACTAATGCTCGGACGGAAATTGCGTACCAAGCCAAAGAACTCTACCACGTACCTAGTTTTCCACTAGTAAATGTCGTGAGTGGAATTAATAAAATTCGTAATGGCTTTTTCTTTGGACAAGCCAGTGCCGTGAAACAAGTGCACAAAAATCAGCGGCCGATGTTTTTTATCCATGGTGCAAAGGATGAATTCGTCCCAACTTCGATGGTCTATCAAAATTATTCAGCCACGCGTGGTCCCAAAGAATTATGGGTGGTGAAAGGGGCGAAACATGCTGCCTCATTAGATAAAAATCCAACTGAGTATCAACACAAGGTGGCACAATTTTTGAGTAAATATATTAAGTAAAGTTGTGTAACGTAATTCGTGAGAGAGTTGCCTTATGGAACTGATCAAAAATGAGCTTTGGCAAAATATTATTTTTGTCAAAGCTCATTTTTTAGTTCAGCGACTGCATATAAACTAGTTCATCAGTCGAAATTTGTTCATTTAAGTTATTCGCAACATTCGTTGAAATTTGACCACTGGCCAACTGTTGTTGAACAAAGGAATGTTCATATTGAAAGGCTTGAATAAACAAATTACTCATCAAGTCATCATCGAGATTTTCATTGCTTTGATAACGTTGCAATAATTGATTGTAGTATTCCAAAATGAAATTAATTTCATGGGCATTCTCTTTATCGTTCAATGTGCGCAGATAATCTTGGACTGCTTCTGTTGTTTTGATAATAATCGATAGCATCTTTTTACGATCAATTCGATTGTGTTGCTCTGCGCGTTGTCTCCATTCTTCAATGCGGCGACGGCGGTTGCAGCCAAAATGAAATTTACGTCGCAAGTTTCTGGACAGAAAATTGAAGGTCGAAACAAAGACATGATTGCTAAATATGTCTAAGGATTTACGCAAAATCTTTTCTGAAATCATCCGTTCTTGATGGGTAATTTCGTTGTTATCTTCCATTTGATCCAGGGTATCTAGTTCGACTTGATGAACTTGATCAATTAATTTCACGTATTTTTTTCGATCCGGTTGTGTCGTGAACGAACGAGTTTGGCTACCAATTGTGCCGCTGACTCGGTCAACTTCCTTTGATTTAGGATTTGAATTACGCAGTTGAGATTCAGCGTAGTAAATTAAATCGCGGAAGATATCTGACAATTCTTGTTGCGAAAGTTCATCTTGTTTTTTAGGCGCAATGTATGGGAACACAAACGTGGCAACTAACAAGCTAACTAAAATGACAGTGGCAGTGACAAATATGAGTTGACCCCGTAACTCTGTTAATGTTGAATTGACGCCAGTTGGGATAGAGAAAGCCATTGCTAACGCAATAGTGCCGTGAACACCGCCAATCGCACCATTTAAGGCGTTATTGTTACTGGAATTAACACTAGGAGCAAGATTAAATTTGAACCATACGTAGCGGATTAAAGTAATCAGCACGTATATAATAACTCCACTGATTAACAGAATCGAGATATCTTGTGCGCCCCAATCAGACATCACGGATGGCAATGTTGCGCCTAATAATACAAAAACAAATCCATTTAAAATGTCAGAAATAATCGCCCAAGTTGTCGTGGTGACAATTTGTAACTTGGTTGAAGTCAACCGTAAGCGAGTTTGGAAAGCAGCAAACACTAAACCGGCTGCTACCACGGCCAAAATACCGGAGACGCCAATTTATTCTGCCACCCAATAGACAAACAATGGAGTCATGATTTCAACCGGAACAATGATGGCACTGATATCGGTATGAGTTCTAGTCAAATTGAGTCTTAAAATCGTGACTAGGTAACCCAAGATAAAGCCGATTATGATACCGCCAAAAAAAGTTTTGCCAAAATCTAAGATACTAGTGAATACAGAAAAATTACCGGAAGTAATTGAAGATAAGGCGATTCCAAACAACACGATACCGGCTGCGTCATTGAAAAGTGATTCGTGTTCTAAGGCTTGATGCACGTCAGTTGGAACTTCGACATTCCGGGTGATTGACGAAACAGCAACTGCATCAGTTGGGGTGATGATTGCCGCTAGTAAAAAGGCAATTGGTAAGGTTGCAGCACTCCAAATCCAATTAATAAAGAACCATGCAATAATTACCGTGACGACTGAGAGTCCGACTGATAATGACAAAATCGTCGATAAGTTAGTGCGCAAGGCTCGCAATGAAGTTGATTTTCCATCTTTAAACATCAACGGTGCAATGATGATTAACATAAATATTTCTGGGTGAATCACGAAATGATGGAACTGCGAATCAAAAGATAACACCATCCCCACAGCAATTTGATATAAAGCTAATGGTATTTTTGGATAAACCAAATTGACGGTATTCGCCACAATGACTGCAAGTAACAGTACCACGACCATGAGAATAATTTCCATACTATACTCCTCAACGTTAAATAATAGCTCTATTGTAACAAAGTTTGTTTGAAATGGTAGTCAATGAATGATGGTATTTTATAGAGTGTTAAGTAAATTTAGTAGACAATTCGCATAAAATTGCATAGTATACTAGTAACCAGAAACCGGTGGGGAGGTAAGCTAATGTTTAGTACAATTGGTCAAATAATTTTTGATAATGAAGCAGTTGCAAAAACCCAAGACTTTACGATGGGACTTGAAATCGAAATGCAACGTGTGGATGAAAATGGTGAATTAAGTAAGGAGCCGTATCCATCAGGTGTGGGGGATGAGAAGACTAACCCCTGGGTCACCAATGATTTTTTGGAAACCATGTCTGAAGTAGTGACACCACCGGCATCTCATGCGTTGGATGCGATGCATTATTTGTTTGGACTAAATAATGCCCTCAGAACAGCGTTATCACCAGGTGAACTGCTATGGCCATTGTCCATGCCACCAGCTCTACCGGCAGATCTCGATGAACAGCGAAGTTTGTTGGCAAAAGCTGATCCCAGTAAGGAAGAATACCTGGAAGAATGGCTTAATCGACATGGCTTTTCAGAAGGGACTCCCAGTGGTGCACACATCAATTTAAGTATTGATAATCGCGTGTTTGACTTGGTCTATCCTTATTTAGAGGACCGATTTGAAAACCGTATTGAATTAGAAAATTATATGTACACTAAAATTGCCCAAGGATTCATGCGTTACCGTTGGCTGATTACATATTTATTTGGTGCCAGTCCGATTGCAGAAAAAAATTATTTTGAAACGGGTGAAGGCCCAGCCAATCCCATCAGATCTGTTCGACAAAGTTCATATGGGTTCGGCACAAAATTTCAGGGTGATTATTCCGACGTCCAAAGTTACGTCGATCGAATCTTGCAAGGAGCAGAAGACGGCACTCTGATCTCTGATTACGAATTTCACGGTGCAGTGCGTTTCAAAGGAGAAGGGCCCCTCAAAGATTTACCTCAAAGTGGGGTGAAATATCTTGAACTCAGAATGCTCGACTTAGATCCTAGTAGCTCTGTTGGCGTTCGGACCAACACGCTCCGATTTATTCGATTAATGGCCAGCTACTTCATCATGACGCCACCGCTACGGCCAGAAGAAGTCGGTAAAGTGTTAGAACGCGCCAATCAAATGAATGAAGAAGTTGCCACCGAAATTCCAACCGAAATCAGTAAATACCAAACTAACGCTCGTGCCTTTTTGAATCGACTCGAAATGTACGCTAATCAAATTCAATTAGGCCCAGAGTACCAAGAAGAAATCGAAGACCTCGAAGATCGAATTGAAAATCCACGTACCACTCCCAGCGCTCGCCTAGTCAATCATATCAAGGATGATTCCTTAGTTGAATATGCGCTAATCCGAGCCAAGCGTTACCAAAATTCAGCTTTGCAGTCGATTCGTCCATTCACTGGTTTTGATATTGCTGGTAATTTGAGCGCAGAAGATTTAAAATTACAGTTGTTTAAAGGAAATTGGGAACCAGGTATGGATAAGTAGGGTGAATTCGGGGGAGTGGACTTATGGATTATGGGTATGGAATAGGCCGACAAATTAGTCGTAAGGAAGCCAACTATGATGGGATTCCATTTGATGAGTTAGAACTATTTAATTCTAAAACGCGTCGTGGAGATCAAAAAGCCGTCGTTGCAATCATGAAATATTTGCAATCGATTCAGGGCGTGATTAGTTGGGACGATATATTAACGGGTGCGACTTGTGATGAACTGTTTTCGGAAACGGAACGCAAAGCTCAAATTAAATACACCCGTTATCATATGATTTTGGCCATGCGTAATTTGGAATTAGCTGGCCTAACGAATCGAATTGGCGAAGATTCATTTGAGTTGACCAAAAAAGGGAAAAAGATTTCGATGACTAACTTCGATGTTTGGGAAGATGTTTATAAACTTTCCATCGTTGAGTTGTATCATTTACACGTCTATGGCGAAAAATTTGATAGTAGCAAAACGGAATTTGTGTTCAATTTTAAAATTAAAAACCGAGATAATTAAAAAATGCTGTTTATCCTAAGTTGGATAAGCGGCATTTATTTGTATAAGCACTAGTTTGTCAATTCCATATCTAAGTGCGGGATATCGTCTTCTAAATAGACGTCAGATGTGGCAACGAAGCCAAATGATGCGTAAAATTGTTTAATATAATTTTGTGCACTAATTTTGATTGTTTGGTGGGGATACAGCTCGTGAATCGTTTCAATCGTTTTTGCTACAAGTTGGTGTCCTAGCTGTTGGTTACGAAACTCTTTGACTACCAATACTCGGCCAAAACTGAGATGTGTTCCGTCATCATGGGGGATGATTCTTGCATAGGCGACTAATTGCTCGCCCTCTGTTAAAATGACATGAATTGCGTCGATATCCTTATCATCAATTTCTGGATAAGGACAATTTTTTGTTCAACCACAAAAACGTCTACTCTGGCTTTCAAGATTGCGAGTAATTCTGAACTGCTTAATTCTTTGGTAGTTTTAATTTGTGTTGTTAAATTGTTCATTGACGCGATTTATCCCTTCAGTGATTTTTGCATTAAAATATCGGTTTGTCGATCAGTGCCCATCCAAAATGAATGTGAACTAAATGGAACGAAGCCTAAGTGTTCATAAAAGTGCTGCGCGTTATTATTATGTTCCCAAACGCCCAGCCAAATTAACTTTTTATGTAATTGCTTGGCCTGCTGCTCTGCAAAGTAAATTAATTTTTTACCTAAACCAAATTTTTGGTAATTGCTGGTCAGATAAATTCGTTCCACCTCAAGTGCTTCACCGCCCATGTTTTCAGATTGGGCGTGATTAACATTTAGTTTTAAGTAACCAGCGATAGCCTCATCCACATACAAAAAATAAAAGTATGAATCTGGATTACGCAATTCGTTGGAGAGTGTTTTCAGATTATATGCGTCGTCCAAGTAATGCTGCAAGTTATCGGCTGTATTTTGTTGACCAAAGGTTGCGGTGAAGGTTTCAATTGAAATTGCTTGTAATTCATTTAGTTGATTGTGCCTAATTGGTTTAATTTTAAAGTCCATCTGTTCTCCTAATATTGACGATGATTGCCTTTTTTGACGAATTCCCAGTCAATGGCCACATTTTTTCTGACCCGAGTTAACAACCGTTCGAGTTGCTCTTGTTCTTGATTGGTGAAATCATGCAGGGCAACGCAAGTTGAGTAATTATT
Source organism: Paucilactobacillus nenjiangensis (assembly GCF_005405445.1). Classification (GTDB taxonomy): domain Bacteria; phylum Bacillota; class Bacilli; order Lactobacillales; family Lactobacillaceae; genus Paucilactobacillus; species Paucilactobacillus nenjiangensis. The sequence continues at coordinate 12,817 of NZ_BJEB01000009.1, read as the reverse complement.
TTCCCTAATGACAGTTTGATAAGCCTTCAGTCCAGTTTGAGTGGGGTGCAGGTGTTTAATTTTTTTATTGGTTAAATCAGCTTTTTTTATGATGAAGCCGGTGGTCTCTAGTCGCTTAACGGCTCGAATGACGGTTGAACGATCAACCATGATTAGTTCACCTAATTGTTCTTGAATGATACCAGGGTTTTCACAGATTCTGGCCAAGTACAAGTATTGTCCTTTGGTCAAATTGAGTTGCCTAAATTCGATGTTACTGATTGAGTCCAAAGCTCGCGCAATCATACCAACTTCTCTAAGTACATCTGTCATGTGTTATTCCTCCATGAAATTATTATAGCTTAATTTTGATGTAAATGCATCAAAAAATAATGAAATAAAATACGACTCCATGGTGGAATCGTATTTTAACATGGCTATGAGATGAAGATTTGCACTGCTTTAACTATATTGTAGATAAATAAAACAAAAGAAACGATCGCTAAGATTCCAATCAGGATAATCGACAGCCAGCCCACATGAGCTGCGTTTCCTGTGAATAATCCGACTGACCCAATGAAAATAACACTAATCATTGTTAAAAGCGTTGGGATTAAATGTAGCCAGAAGGCCCTAATAGCGTGGTATCTCATTTCTGCACGGTCGCCGGCTAACAGCCAGACGATTAAAGGAAAAATGATTGGGAGAAATAAGATACTTAAGTAGCTAAAGCCATTGACGATTTTATATGATTGGTTGGTTTCCATGATAAAATCTCCTCTCAATTTGTATACCTTTATTTTACCAATATTATACGTCGTTGGGTATTAAAAAGCTCAAGGTAACAAAAATAAGAGGGGTTGAATGATTAATATCGGAACAATCATGTACGCCCAATCAGTGGATTTGATTGGAATCGTAGCGGCGTAGGTTCGTGTGGTATCTTCTACGTAGCCATGTGAAAGCATCGCCTGAGCTAGTTCATCAGACCAGTTCATTGCGATTAATAGTGCTTTGAAATATAACTTCGGTGACCAATATGATAAGGTAATCCCCCGCATCAAGGCCGCTTTTTGTAAGGTTAAGATGGTTGATTTCATCTTGGGTAAAACACCAAAGGCAGCTAAACTACCGTAAGCAAATTTTGATGGTAAATGAAGATTTTGTTCGAGTGAGCGTGCCAACTCTATTGGTGAATTGATCAACGTGAATGAAGTTCCAAGTAACACATAGGCAAACATCCGAGAGAATAGCACTAAGGCAAAGTGATAATCTTGTGCTGGTGTGAAAAATGCAATAGTGATACTGAGCGCTACTGCCGGAATCACTGGAATTAACAAAACAATACCAAGCGTCTTGAGCTTAATCTTATGTATCATCAAATATATTAAACAGACCGCGATTAACACACAGTTGGCGGTTAAGCTGCGAGTAAATGAAATCTCAAAGGAAATCAAGATGATTAAGATTAATTTGAAACTAGGATTCATGAGACAGTCTCCACATAAGTTAGTTTTTGGTTGGCAAAGTTCAAATGGTAATCGACAAATTGATTTAAGCCGCTAAATTGGTGGCTAATCATCACAATCGTTTGTTGGTGTTCAGCACGATAAGCGTTTAGAATCGTCACAATTTGGTGGATTGAATCAATGTCCAGTCCTTTGAGTGGCTCGTCTAATAAGAGAACTTCAGGTTCGACAATTAGCATTAATAAAATTTGTAATTTCTTCTTTTGCCCTTCGCTTAGGGTGTAAACTACTTGATCTAATAATTCATTTAAATTCAATTGGGTTAAACACGAGGTAATCATGGCATCATTGAAGTAATCTGACTTACGGTGTTGCTTGCTGAGTTCAATTTCTTCACGCATGGTGACAGTCAAGAACTGATTTTCTGAGTCTTGAAAAATTAGTGCAACTTCTCGGGCGTATTTTTTGGCCTTAATTTTTTGAATATTGGTTTGATTCATTTGAATTTCGCCTGAAAACTTCATCAATTTGGCCATTGATAGGAAGAGGGTGGATTTACCTATTCCATTCTCACCCGTAATCAGTGTGACTTTGCCACTAGGTATTTGTAATGATGACTGTGACAATAGCGCATGTTGCTGGATTTGAATCTGTAATTCGTCGAAATTAAAGGCAACTTCAAGGTTAGCGATGGGTAAAGTCGAAGTGATGGCAGGAACTTGTTTTTCAAAGTCAGTCAGTAATTGCAATCCATCTTCACGAGAAAGCGTCTGAATCGTTTGATTATGAATCGTATAGACGTGATCCACGACCTGTTTATAACCTAACAAGTCATGATCTGCGATAATGATTGTCTTTTGTTGCTGGTCTCTAAGAGTAACGAGTTTGGCAATTAATTCAGCTCTAGATTGCGGATCAATACTGGCAAATGGTTCGTCCAATAAGATAATATCGCGTTCCATCGCAATCACGATGGCTAAAGCGACCTTTTGCTTTTCACCACCGGACAAGGTGTTTAACTGACGATCAATCAATGACTCAATTTCACAAAATGCCAATGCTGAATTTATTTTAGCGGGCATTAATTCCGGATCAACTCGCAAATTTTCTAATACAAATTCAAGTTCATGCCGAGGCGTATCCAAGGTGAATTGATGATTAGGATTTTGGAAAACCAAACCAACTTTCAACTGATTTGGAATTGAAAATGTTCCATTTGCGATTTCACCGCCAAATTCAGGTAACAGCCCGGTTAAAATTTTGAGTAAGGTGGATTTACCACTTCCTGATGGACCAACTAACAAATAAAATTGACCAATTTCAAATTGGACATTAACGTCAGATAAAGTAGTCGAATTGGGTTGGTAATTGAAATTCAAATTTTGAATGTCGATGCTAGACATTAGAACCACCAAACTTCGCTAACATATGACTGCGGTCAAGAAGGGCCGCAATCATTTTGGTTAAGATGCCACCAAAGAAGAAGATTGAGATAAAGCGAACGACGAAGAGCAGGATGAGCATGCCAAAATGAAATTCAGCATAACCGTTTTTAAACATATCCCACGCAAAGGTGACAATCGTAGTTGTTAAGCATGACAGGCACAGTGAGAACCAGTTGTAAACTTTATAGCCGGTTAAAGTGAAACCAAGTTCAGAAGCAATTCCTTGAATGGCACCGGAAATGAGAGTTGAAGCACCCCATTGGCCACCGAAGAACATTTCACCAACTGCCGCTAAAAATTCGCCTAGGAAACCTGCACCAGGTTTTCTAAGGATAAAGCCTGTCAGTGGACCGGCCATTACCCAAATTCCCATGTTAATGTCATTAGCCATTGGTGCTAAGCCAACTGGCGTTAAGACGACTGTCAAAAAGTTATAAATAAAGTTAGTACTGATGAAAATGGCACCAAAGGCGATACCAATTAAAGTGATAAAAATAATGTCGCGAACGTGATAATGATTGCTTAGATTCATAATAGAACCCTCCAAAAATGTATTATCAAATAACATTAGGAGTGTGTGAGTAACTAAATACTCCACACGTTTTAATCAATAACTATATAACTCGAAAGTCGAAAAAAGCGACCCTCCAATTTTAAAAGGAGAGTCGCTTAACAAATTTGTTAGTCGAGTTAAATATAGGTTATCTCCCTTCGCTGGTATTAACCAGAGCAGGTTCAATGGGTATATCTCAGCCAAGTGGGCACCCCAGATGTAATATTTGATTAATGCAAATATAACTTATTATCTCGCAGAAAGCAAATTAATGATTCTTGAAAAGTTTAGTTAAATAATCCATGAAGACACCGAGATAACGATCCTTATCAACGTTGACTGCAACTTTGACATTGGTAGTCGCATCATTTAAGCGGGCGTTATCCCCGATGGTCCGGCCATAATTGTTTTCGTCATAGGTTACTTTCATATTAAGATCGATTGTGTCGACAAATGAAGCGTCAAGCGCAACCCCAACGGCTAATGGATCATGAAGGGCACAGCCGGTTTTATCGATACCCAAATTGTAGTAGGCATCAATGTAAAAATCGGTGATATCAGCATAGGCTTTACCAGCTGTCGTGCCTAATTCACGCCAAGTTGAAGTTTCATTTTTCGTGAGTAATGTTCGTAATGTAACATCTAATCCAACCATCACAATGTTTAAATCACTACGCATTACACGGTCAGCGGCTTCAGCATCTTGGTTGATGTTAGCTTCGGCATATGGAGTCACGTTACCTTCAACGGTCAAGGCACCACCCATAAAGGTGACGTTGCCAATTAATTTGGCAATGGCCGGATCTTTAGCGAGTGCGGCGTCTAAGTTGGTCATTGGACCAGTTGGCACGAAAATTAAATCTTTGGTGTATTTGTGGGCGGCTTCAATCAAGAAGTCGACCGCCGTTTGTGATTCAACAGGGCGTTTGGCCTTTGGTAATTCAACTTCACCAATCCCATTGTTACCATGGATATCTTTACTTACTTGCATTACATCAAAATGATCAGTAGTACTTGAGTGACTAGCGCCGATAAAGACAGGTACGTCAGTTGCACCCAAAATTTCAAGTAGCTTTAAACTATTTTCAGCCGATTGTTCAACGAGACAATTGCCGTACGAACTCACGATACCAATCAAATCGACTTCTGGTGCAGCTAGTGCGTAAGCAATTGCTAAGGCATCATCAACACCAGTATCTAAATCAAGAATCATTTTTTTTGTAGCCATGTAAATCCCTCCGAGTTATTTAATGTAAGCCATTACATACTTCAATCATAAACAACTAACCTTGGAAAAACAAATTAAACTTTGATGAGTTTCTTTAATTGTCAAAATGATTTTGACATTGAAACAGTCAGTAGGTTAAGCTAGAAAATAACATTAGGAAGGTGCAAATTAAGATGAGTGAAGAAATTTATGATTTAACAATTATCGGCGGTGGGCCAGCAGGAATGTTTGCCAGTTTTTATGCCGGTTTGCGCGAAATGAAAGTGCAAGTAATCGAAAGCTTGGAACAATTTGGTGGCCAGGTGGACGCCTTATACCCAGAAAAACATATTTTGGATGTGGCCGGTTCAGTCAATATTCCAGGGCATGAACTGATTAGTAATTTAGAAGAACAAATGCGTTTAGTGAAAGTTGAAGCACGCTTGGGCGAGACGGTTGAAGATGTAATCAAGCAAGATGATCAATTCGAAATTGTCACTGATAAGCGGACAACTCATTCTAAAACAGTCATTATTGCGTTGGGCAATGGGGCATTCAATCCTCGCAAACTAGCCGTGGACGGTGCTGATGAACTCGAAAATAAGCATTTATTTTACTTTATTAAACAAAAAGAACATTTCCGCAACAAGCGAGTTTTAGTCGCTGGTGGTGGGGATGCTGCCTTAGATTTGACGATGATGCTGGAACCAGTGGCTAGTCAAGTTTATTTGATGCATCGCCGTGAAACTTTCCGTGGATTAGAACATATGGTGACGGCGATTGAGAAATCAAGCGTTCAACTAGAAGTACCCTATCTATTAAAGGACTTAAAACAAAACGCTGATGAATCATTAGAACTAACCATGAAGAAGATGAAATCTGATGATACCAAGCAATTAACGGTGGACGATATCGTTGTAAGCTATGGATTCACTTCGAACAACAAAGCGTTAACTGCTTGGTCACTCGATTTGGAATCAGAACGTCATGACATTAAGGTTGATTCAGAAATGATGACTAATATTGACGGCGTTTATGCCATTGGGGATGGCGTGATTTATCCGGGAAAAGTTAAGTTAATTGTCACAGCATTTGGTGAAGGACCAACTGCAGTGACTGCAATTATGAATAAACTCTATCCAGATAAAAATTCGCAATTACACAGTACGGCCATGCATTTAGATCAGAAATAAAACAAACCATCATTCAATTTGCGAATGATGGTTTTAATTTGGCACAATTTAGTTTTGTGTATCATCTGGATTGGTAATCTTAATCCGGTTGGAATCTGTTGAAGCAGTATTTGCTTCTGGAGCATCGGTGAAGTATTCATCAACCGTACTCTTATTGTTATTTTTAGAGTAGACACTGGTTGATTTGGTGCCTAGTTTCTTTTCAATATTAATTGCTTTGTCGAGACCATCTGAATAGTTATATGAGGATGCATCCACGGACTTGAAGCCCTTTGGAGTGTAGAATCTCAATAAGTTCTTGGTATTCAGTGAATCAGACAATGACAATTCCTTGGAAACTTTCTTTTGATCTGCTTCCAGTTCTTTCTTTACTTTGCCAGTTGGCGTAATTTTCTTACCGGTACTATTATCGTAAATTACTCCCGAAATACTGGTGTAATTTGGAGTAATAAAGTCTTTATTTCTAAAGGCAACCACTTGATCATGGCCACTCGAGAAGAGGTCGGTCCCAAATTGAATGTATCGTTTGGAACTTATGCCTAACAAGTGCATCAAGGTTGGTAAGACATCAACTTCACCACCGTATATGTGTGAAATGCCACCTTTGCCACCAGAATTTGGCACAAGGAACATTAATGGAACCCGTTGCATTTGGGCGTCATCGTAACTTGTCCAAGTATCAGAAGATCTACCTAGGACACTAGCTAACTTCTTATTTTCGGTGTCAGAAATGCCATAATGATCACCGTAAATTACAAACATTGAATTGTCATAGAGACCAGCCTTCTTCAAGTAGGTGAAGAATTCTTGTAATGATTGATCCAAATAGTGGGCGGTGACAAAGTAATTGTCGACTGAATCAGAGCCGGTATCAACCGTGGTAAAGTTACTATCTTTATCTTCATCGTCCAATTCATAAGGGAAGTGATTCGTGACGGTAATGAACTTAGCATAAAATGGTTGTTGCAGTCTTTGTAAATATTGCACTGAATCATTGAACAGCAATTTATCTTTGAGTCCATAACCAGTCGCTTTATCACCGGAAGTATCGTAATAACTAGCATCAAAGAAATATTGATAACCAAGATTCTTGTAAGTATTATTACGATTCCAGAAACTAGCAACGTTACCATGGAAGACGGCGGAAGTATAGCCAGCGCGTTGGTTTAAAATTGCGGGCGCTCCTTGGAACGTATTATCACTACCTAAAGTAGCAAATAATGAACCTTGCGATAAACCATAGGTACTAGTTTCAAGCAGGTTTTCAGCGTCACTGGTTTTTCCTTGGCCCACTTGGTGAAAGAAATTATCAAAGGCATACGTATTGGAGCCGTGATAAATAGAATTGAGGAATGGAGTCACTTCTTGACCATTAATCTTTTTATCAATTAAGAATTGTTGGAAACTTTCCAAATGAATGACAAAGACATTGCGACCTTTAGCGATACCGTACATGCTTTTATTTGGCGAAGCATAATGCGAATCGGTGAAGTCTTTAACTTTTTCCAGTTCTGACTTCGTCGCGGTTTTTCGTAAATGATCGGTTTGACCGGTTTTCAAGGCGTCGTAAACAGTAAATGAATCGAGGCCTAAGTATTTGACCAAATAAGTTCGATCAAACGTCCGGGTTAATAATTGAGGACGGCTCATTTCTGCTAAACTCAAATTGACTCCAAAGGCTAACACTGCGATGGAAGTCATTGAAAATGCCAACCGATGATTGACAGCTCGTGGATCAAAGTGGATTTTACGCATCAGCATCATAATAATAATGATGACCACGTCCAACCAGTAAAAGACGTCGTGGAAATTAGTTAGGGATAACGAACTCCCACTCAGTCCTTGATTAACCTTTGAATAGCCGGTCATTGTGGCTACGGTCATAAAGTCGGTAAATTCACGATAGTAAATCACATTCATGTAAAGTAAGAATGAATTGATTAGGTATATCGCGCCGAGCACAGGGTAAAAGAAGCGTGATCGTTTAAAATATAATGCAATCCCTAGAGTTAACAGCGTAGTGGCAAACGGATTAATTAAGAGAATGATAAATTGAAAAACATCTTCGACTCCTAAATTAAAATCCATAAAGTACGCAAAAAGGGTTTTTAACCAAAAAAGAGCAACTAGAATTGAAAGTAAGCCAATTCTAGTGTCTTTTAGTTTGATAAGCTTCTTCATTCGGTGAATTCCTCACAATAATTTTATTCGGCCCAGATTCGGACATATTAATTATTGCTATTTTATCACAGTTTAGAATACTTAACCCAATTCACGAAATTTGTAACTAAATGTTAAGCCTTTGCTGTTTCAGGAACTGCCATCCAATCATATTGTAGCAACTGATGGAGTTTTTGATTGACGGGGATCCACAGTTCAGCATGCCAAATATCTTTTAGTGAAGGGAGAAATAACACGTCTTCGCGTTCAGATTGAGTGACGGGTACCAGTAAGTGTTGCCCATCTTGAGTGATAAAAGTAATCATTTTGTTGGTGAGTGCAATAATTTTAGCGGAAACGATAATGTTTGATTTTTGAATAGTATTTTCGATAACGGCCATGTTAGCCACCTGCTTTCTTCTTGATGCTTGTAATATTACTGTAACATTGTGAAGATTTTGTGGTGAATTAGTGATTAGTGGACTAAACTAAAGTTAAATAAATTTAAAAAGGAAGTTGTAAATATGACGAAATTAAATGTATACGCGGTAAGACACGGACAAACGTATTTCAATATTTATAATAAATTACAAGGATGGAGCAATTCACCATTGACCCAAAAGGGAATTGATGATGCCCATGACGCTGGGAAACGATTGGCCCAAATTAAATTTGCTGCCGCTTATTCAAGTGATACCACCCGTGCTGAACAGACTGCCAAAGTCATCCTCGGTGAAAATCAAGTTAGTGCGGTGAAAGTGCCGGAGACACAACCATACTTTAGAGAGCAATTCTATGGTTCATTTGAAGGTACCAACATGGATGCGGCCTGGTACTCAACAGGAGCTCCTCATGGGGTTCCTACCTTTAAAGCCATTGTCGACAAATATTCGATTGGCAAAGCCAAAGATTTTATGAAAGAAGCTGATCCATTCCATCATGCTGAAAGTGATGACGAATATTGGCTGAGAATTAATAAAGGCATCGCGCTTATTAGAAGCAACGATACCTTAAAAGATGGAGATAATGTTTTATTGATTAGTCACGGTAATACTTTGTTGAGTTTAATGGAACGCTTTGGACAAGGAAAATTTGACTTGTCTGTACGTCCTGCAAACGGCAGCGTCACTAAACTCATCGTAACTGATGATGACGTGACGGTTGATTTTTATAATCAAACGGATTGATGAGCGAAGTTGTCTTCAATTTCTGCTCGACGTGGTTCCAGCCATTTTGGTAAGACTAGTGATTCGCCTAACGTTTCTAACGGCTCATCCACGGTAAATCCTGGGGTGACGGTGGCTAATTCAAGTCGGTTATCACTCGGGTCACGCAAGTAGATGCTTTTGAACCAAGTCCGGTCTTTGTAAACTTCTTGTTCCCACCCCTGGTCTGCTGCTCGACTCCAAGCGCTAAATAAGTCGTCGTCAGTTGGGGATGCGAGGGCAAGATGATCTGTGCTGCCACGACCAAAGCGAGTGCGTTCGTCGGGTTGATCACTTTGAATTAATTGAATGAATTGATTTTGACCTACTTCAATGCGATGATTTTGATCAATATTTAAGTTGAGATATTGCTTGAAAAAGTCTTCTGAAGCGGCAATGTCAGGACCAATCCAATCAGTCCCAATAATTTTGATAATTTGATTTTCTGCCGGCACGGGTGAGGTGGGAATGATTTGATTTGGTTGCAGTGATTCTTCAATTTCCTGGAGCGTAATTCTGAAGTCGTCAGGGTCGTTGAAATTAATGCCATGTTTGGTGGTTTCGACCTCGATATCTTGAGACTTAATCCAAGTGGTCCACCAAGAGAGGGTGCCAGTGGGGATGCCCAAATAAACACCATAAATATCATGATTACCATTCACCCGTCGTCCTAAAAACGGCACAATGAAAAACGTAATAACCGTCCCAGGAGAACCTAAGTAATCACCGTAAAATAAGTGCACCATGTGAGGATTTTCTTGGTTAACGGTATATTTGACTTGTCGAAGCCCAAGCACTTGTGTGTAAAAATGCTGATTTGGTTTTGTTTTGGCAGCTAAACTAGAAATATGATGGATATCCATGAAGGTCACCTCGTTATTTTAATCAAATCTAGCTAAATTATAGGTTGAAAATACTTTTAATGCACTTAAAGTGTATTGAGCGAGTATAATGGTTGTATCGATTATTTTAAGTGAGGAACAAATTTTGGAAATTAGAGAAACAACGGATACTGAATCACAGATTTTTCATGATGCGATGAATATTCGACTGACCGTTTTTGTCAAAGAGCAAAACGTGCCAGAAGAACTAGAACGTGATGAATTTGATAATGTATCACACCATTTTGTTGGTTATCAAGATGGCCAGCCGGTCACAACTGTTCGCATTAAAAAAGAAGATCAAAACTGGCATGTTCAGCGAGTTGCGACAATGAAAGATGCTCGTGGTCATGGATATGCACAACAGTTGATGGAAGAAATTATCAAGCGAGCTAAACTTGAACCTGGAATTAATTATCTAGTATTAGGAGCGCAATTAACCGCCATATTGTTTTATGAAAAAGTTGGATTCAAGGCTGTAGGGCCTGAATTTACTGAAGCCGGAATCCTACATCGTGAAATGAAACTAGCTGTTAAATAGGAGTTAACTATGATAGTAGACGACATAATTCGAGAAATATATAATACTCAAAAATTCCAGTTTAAGATTGGTGAAATCAGCGAAATGGCAGGAGTATCAACTCGTCAATTGCGATATTGGGAAAAGCAAGGTTATTTAAAATCTAATGATCGTGCTGGTGAACAAAATGCCCGAGTGTTTAGTTTTAGAATGTACGTTAAATCACGGCTCATGAAAAATTATCTGGATGAAGGGTTCACTTTGGCTAAAGCCAATGAAAAAAGTAGCGCTTTGTTGGGTAAGATGGAGTGGATGCATAAATTTGCCACGTTAGCCCACGTTGGGTTAGAAGAAGTTGATGGTCAAAAAGCAGTTTATCTAGGGCTTCTAGATGATGATAAAAGCAAAAAACTATACGGGTTTATAGACGATGATGGAGTGCATTATCGGACAATCGGTTAATTATCTTAGCTTTTTCAGGTGAAAACGCTTATATTTATTATGTATTGTGATAAAATAGTTTAAAATTTTAAAAGTGAGGTTTTTTCCAGTGAGTGAATACAATGTAGCAATCGTCGGAGCCACAGGAGCTGTTGGTACCCGAATGATTCAAATGGTCGAAGAATCTAGTTTGAACGTCAAGTCAGTTAAAATGCTGGCATCATCACGGACAGCTGGGACCAAAGTTAAATTTAAGGGTAAGGATTATACCGTCGAAGAAACTACACCAGATTCATTCGAAGGAATTGATTTGGCCTTATTTTCTGCAGGAGGGTCAGTTTCTAAGAAATTTGCACCCGAAGCAGTTAAACGTGGGGCAGTAGTGGTTGATAATACTTCTGCTTTCCGAATGGATCCAGAAGTACCATTGGTAGTGCCTGAAGTGAACTCTGAAGCATTGCAAGATCATAATGGTATTATTGCTAATCCAAACTGTTCAACTATCCAAATGGTAATGTCACTGGAACCAATCCGTGAACGTTATGGATTGGCTCGAATTATTGTGACAACCCTTCAAGCCGTTTCTGGTGCTGGTAATCGCGCAATTCAAGAAACACTTGATGAAAGTCGCGATGTATTGGATGGCAAAAAGGTTACACCAAAAGTGTTGCCCGTTGCTGGCGATAAAAAGCACTATCAACAAGCATTTAATGTCTTGCCACAAATTGATGTCTTTGAAGACGATGGTTATACCCATGAAGAATGGAAAATGATTCATGAAACCAAAAAGATTATGTGTGAAGGCGATATGGATAGTGATGCAATTCAAGTGACTGCCACTTGTTCACGTGTGCCAGTACCAGTAGCTCATAGTGAATCGGTTTATTTTGAAGTATTAGATAAGAGTGCCACGGTAGAAGGAATTCATGAAGCTATCAGTAATTTTGATGGTGATATCTTAGAAGATGATCCAGCTAATCAAATTTATCCACAACCAATTAATGCTGAAGGTAAGCGCGAAACGTTTGTTGGACGGGTTCGTCCAGATTTAGAAAATAAAGGTTCATTCCACCTCTGGAATGTTTCTGATAATCTATTAAAGGGTGCCGCTTGGAATTCAGTTGAAATTGCTGAATATCTTGATAAGATGGACTTACTCAGGGTTCCTGGCTTTACTAAATAAATTGTTAATAACAAATCGAGTCCTCCGTTATTGGAAGACTCGATTTTTGAGTGCGCCCGGCATGGGCGCCAACTAGGTGGTGAAAGTCCACTGTGGGCCGTAGTAGTCGGAACCACTAGCCAAGGACAAGGGTGTCCACTGTGAAGTGGAATCTGAAGGAAGTCTGAGGAGCAAAATACCGCACCAATGAACAAGAAGTAGCTATAAGGCCAGAACTGATTGGATAAGATTGCTCAACAAATCGAAGTCCGATACTACTCAAAATCACTATGGTAAAGCTAATGGTGACATGGTATGAAAGTTGACGTTCTTACCCGGGGAGGCCTGATAGACAAGTCCCGACAAGAAGAGCAATCAAGTTCTACAGGACAACTGTTTCAGTGATGGAATACTGAGTTTATCAGGAGTCAGCCGAGGCCATAGTAGTGACTTCGTCACGAAGGGCTGAACAGTAATAACTCACATTGATTATGGAGGTGGAATTTATGCGACGATCGCAGAAAACAGAAAACAAAGCTGACCACCAGTGGATGGTAGGTCTGGAAGACCAAGAACAAACTGGGGCGCGTAGGATGAATTCT
>NZ_BJEB01000008.1 GCF_005405445.1 Paucilactobacillus nenjiangensis | reverse complement strand
CAAATGTTATTTGCTTTTGACTATTGTCAAAAGACCCTACACATTTGATTTGTCGAAACTTTATTCAGTTTTCAAAGATCTACTTGGTCATTGCTAAACTTCGTTAGCAGCAACGTTATATATATTACATTATCTAGATTTGATTGTCAACAACTATTTATTAATTGAATTGTGAAATTCTCTTTTAAAAGTGTCGTTCACCTCTCTGACAACGAGATATAACTATACTCGTACACCTACACTTCGTCAAGCAAAATAACGAAACAAATCGGAAATAATTTAAAAATCATTTATGTACGCGTTTACAATTACTGCATCTATTAATATACAGCATTTTTGTCTCAATTGCACGCAATATCAATTTAGAAAAAAAGACATCACCTAATGTGATATCTCTACTTAAATAATTTCAAACCATGCTGATAATATTCTTGCATTTCTTTTTCTGGAACCATACTTCCACCCGTAGCCCAAACAATATGTGTGGCATTTTTTAAGAACTCTGGATGATCTACTTGCTGAATCGTCGGTAAAATTGCAGTGAATCCTGCTGCCGCTGACGGTTCTACCCATAAACTCGCACTGTCTTTAAGCATGACCAAGTATTGATAAATTTCTTCATCATCAAATGTATGCGAAGCATATAGTAACGTCTTCATCACTTCTCCAGCGATTTGGGAAGGTCGTTGGACTGCTAACCCATCGGCTTCTGTCTTGCCGTCCAATCCAATATCATTAACCGCAATATTAGAATTTAGTCCAGTAATCATCCCCAATGTAACCGATGGGACATGTGTCGGTTCAACAAATACCGGATAGATTCCTTCTGGCATGATTTGGGATAATCCAAAACTGACCCCACTTGGGCTACCACCAACTCCGGCTGGTAAATAAACAAATACCGGATGACTCACACTGGGAGTAATGCCCAAATCTTTCAGTTGTTTTTGTAATCGAATCCCAGCAACCGCATAACCTAAGAATAAATCACGCGATTTTTCGTCATCAATAAAATAAGTATTAATTTCCTTCTCGGCAATTTTACGTCCTTTAGTAATCGCCACCGTAAAACTGTCATTATACTCAACAACATTGACACCTTTATCGCGTAACTTATCTTTCTTCCACTGGCGGGCATCAGCTGACATATGAACCGTCGTTTTGAATCCAAAAGTTGCCGCCGTGATTCCAATGCTAAGTCCTAAGTTTCCTGTTGATCCAACTGCAATCCCATAATGTGAGAATATTTTACGATAACGTGGTGTAGCCAACACTCTATAATCGTCTGAATAAACGAGGTCTCCCTCACGCATCGCTACAGTTTCAGCAAATTTCAAAACTTCATAAATTCCGCCTCGCGACTTAATAGAACCAGAAATTGGCATTAAACTATCCGCTTTTAATAGTAAACTGCCGTCAATCTTACTTTCAAATTCCGCTTCCATCTGATGTTTCATATCATTAATTTCGAGTAGTGGTGACTCTATCATGCCATTTTGTTTAGCAGTTTCAGGAAAAACTTCTGCTAAATACGGTGCAAATCTGTCCCATCGCGCAGCAGCGTCAAAAATCTCTGCCTGGGTAAAGTTTAAATCTGCCTTTTCGCCAAAATCAGGATTACGCCAATAAATTTTGTCATATCGTTTCATTGATTCAACGAATGGATTAGTTAAATTTAACGCTTCTACATTGTTCAATAGTGGAACCTCCCTTTGCCAAATATGTTTCAATTGTAAATTGCAAAATCATAGAAATCAATCACATCACAAGAGAAACGAAGGAAACAAACCGACTCTTTCCCGGACAATTGATTTCATAACTATAACACCAATTTTATTTACTTTAATAAAGCCAGTCCACATGTCACTGTCTCAAGGATACTTACAGCAATGAATTAATGTCAAAATAAATAGCACAATCCACAAAATGGATTGCACTATTGTTAGTTAATTTTCGAGAGCTGAGCGATTAGGCTCACGTTCTACTTATTAAATTTTCTTGAATTTTCTGCCAAATGAACTAAGTTACGGATGAAGTCATGAGTTGAGGCTTCGTAATTATATTGCTTACCTAAGTCATAAATATAACCGTTAATGTAATCAACTTCAGTATTACGACCCTTGCTCATATCTTGATACATTGATGGGTAGTGAAGTGGGTTAGTCACACGACTAACATGTTCAACTGATTCCCATTCTTCTTGACGAGTTGTCAGTAAGGTAATGCCAGCACGTTCACAAACATCATACGCTTCATTGATAAGTTGCTTACTTAATTTTTCAGCACCTTCAAAATCGATGAATTGACCCATTTTAATTTCAAACAAAGTACAAATAGTGTTGATAACTGAATTAAAGACAACTTTAGCCATCAAAGTACCTTGGAAGTTAGTCGTCAAATTAGGATTCATGTTACCTTTTTCAAAATCATCCATAATTTGATGAGTGGTATCATCAGGAGTTTCATTTTCATTAGCAAAGTTCATTGAACCTGCTCCAGATTCACCGATGAAATCAACATCCCCAGCCTTGTTCAAAACAGTTCCAATCAAAGCCGTTCCGCCGATAATATGATCTGGAGTGAAATACTTATCCAGCTTTTCAATATGTCCCATACCGTTCATGCCAGTAACCGCATATTGCTTGTCATTAAAGAAATGGGCACAGCGTTCCAACATATCGCCAAGTAACATTTGCTTTTCAAAGAAAATAAAGACGTCTGGTGTGCCCTTATATTCTTCTGGAGAATAAATATTAACTGGAACCAAATGACGTCCTTCGCCATCACGAGAAACAAATGCTCCACCTTGTTCTTTAATAGTAGAAACTTGTGGTTCCCATCCATCAACAAAATCAACTTCAACGCCTGCGTGTTCTTGTAACAAAATACCAATTCTCAAGCCCATTGCGCCTGATCCAATAACCGTATACTTAAGTGCCATAATATGTTTACCCCTTATTCTATGTAATATTCATGGACATCAGTAATTTGATGCCCACGTGGTGCTTATCTCTATTCTACTACTTTATTAATGAAAATCTAATTAAAATTTAATGTTGAGTTTGCCAATTCTCTCAACGGCTTCGACTAACCGTTCAGGTTCCACTAACAAGCCGATACGAACATACCCTTCACCTTGGGCGCCAAACCCATTAGCATCAGCCAATGCCACACCTGCCTTAGCTAACAATAGGTCCGCAAATTCACCACTGGTATAGCCATCTGGAATTGTCATTAAGACATAGAAGGTCCCACCTGGTTTAATCGCCCGCCAACCAATTTTGGCCGCCGCATCCAAAAATGCGTCACGCCGTTCTTCATAACGGCCAACGATTGTCGCAATTTCTGCATCGCGACGAGGGTCTTGTAATGCTTTAATTCCAGCTTCTTGTAATGCCGGAAAGACACTAACAAAGAGATGATCTTGAATAAGATTAATCGCTCCAATAATATCAGCATTGCCGACTGCAAATGCCAATCGCCAACCGGCCATATTAAAGGTTTTTGAAAAAGTATAAAATTCGATACCGACTTCTTTAGCACCGGGCGTTTCCATAAAGCTAATGGGTGCTTTGCCGTCAAAGCCAATTGCCCCATAAGCAAAATCACTTATGATACCGACGTCATATTTCTTGGCCCATGCCACTAGTTCTTCGTAAAATTCTTTTGTCGCCACTGCTCCAGTTGGATTATTGGGATAGTTAATATAGAAGAATTTCGCTTTTTGGGCTGTAGCTTCTGGAATAGATTTCAAATCAGGTAAGAAATTGTTTTCTTCTTTTAAAGGTACGGTTTCAAAATTAACCCGACCCAAAGCCGCACCAGATAAATAGTCTGGGTAACCAGGATCTGGGAGTAAGAATAAATCTCCAGGATTCATCAATGCCCAAGGAAGTTCCACTAACCCAATTTTCGAGCCACCCAAAACAGCCACTTCTTTTTCAGAATCAAATTGTGCATGATATTTTTCTGCATAAAATTCAGCTGCCGCCTGTTTGAAATCAGGTTGACCTCGGAACTGCGCATATTTATGGTTGCCAGTCTTTGTGACTTCGTCTTGAGTAGCTTCGATAATATAATCTGGGGTTGGCTTATCTGGATTTCCTTGTCCCAAATTAATTACATCCACCCCAGCGGCCACTTGTGCGTTCACCTTGGCGACTAAACTAGCAAAAAATTGTTTTGGTAAATTATCTAATAATTCTGATTGTGGAAAGTTCATTTCTGCATCTCCTAAAATTTATTAATGCTGCTATTTAAACGTTCACTTCAATTTGAATCACACTCTTTTATTCATATAGTTCTGGGCGGCGATCATCAAACACTGGAATTGAGCCGCGAACTTGATCAATTTGATCAAAATCAAATTCAGTGGTGACCAGGGCCTCATCTTCACCAGCATCAAGCACGACATTTCCGAGTGGGTCAATCACTTGTGAATGACCACTAAAATGATTATCAGGATCATTACCGACCCGGTTAACTGCGACAACGAACGCTTGATTTTCAATAGCGCGAGCGGCCAGTAAAGTTTCCCATTGCTTAATTCGTGATTCTGGCCATTCAGCGGAGACGTAAATAATTTTTGCTCCACCAAGGGCATTTGTTCGCAACCATTCTGGGAAACGGATATCGTAACAAATTACGCCTGCGCTTAGAACTCCAGCCAAAGTAAATTGATTTTTAGCAGCACCAGCCGTGATAAATTGTTCTTCATGCATCAGTCCGAATAAATGGACCTTATCGTATTGGCTTACCAGTTGGCCTTCACTATCAAAAATATAACTCGTATTGTAAAAATGACCGTTACGGTTAGTCGAGACTGATCCACCGACAATATTAACGTGATATTGTTTGGCTAATTTAGATAAGAGTTCTTTAGTGTGTGCGCCATCACGGTCAGCCAACTGATCTAATTCAGTCAGTGCGTAGCCCGTATTCCACATTTCAGGAAATACAACCACATCAACCTGCTGTTTCGCAGCTTGTGCGACAAACTTTTCCACTCGCTCAAAATTTTCGTCCGTCTGACCAAAAGATACATCGATTTGTGCAAGTCCCACTTTAATGCTCATAATATTTTGCCTCCTGAATCTGAATATCAATTTTCACACATTTTAATGCTTAACTCTCACTATGTACACACAAAGCCTTACTTTCTATACTTTCGGCTTTGTGATTTTTTAAAATAAGTTACTTTAATCTTTTTTCAATCTAGCTGAAATGACATTGCCAACTGATTGTAGAATTTGAACCAGCACAATCAAAATAATAATTGTGGCATACATAACATCAGGTTGATAACGTTGGAATCCGTATTGGTAAGCAATATCACCCAACCCACCAGCACCGACAAGTCCAGCCATGGCAGTAGCACCGATTAGTCCAATGGCTGCAATCGTTAAATCACGAATAATACTACCTCGCGCTTCACGAACCATCACGCGCCAGATAATTTTACTATTACTAATACCCATGGAACGGAAGGCTTCAATCGTTCCAGGGTCAATTTCAAGTAAAGAAGATTCTACTAACCGACCAATATATGGTGCAGCGTAAACAACTAATGGTAAGACCACACCACGAATCCCAATCGTAGTTCCAGCAACAATTTTAGTCACCGGTAAAATTAGGAATAGCAAAATGATAAAGGGCAACGACCGCAGAATATTAATGACCCAGTTGGAAATTGAATAGACGGTGCGGTTTGGATGCAATCCATCAAAGCGCGTGACTACCAATAAAACACCAATTGGAATTCCGACGATAATTGAAATCACGAATGTGATTGAGGTCATGGCTAAGGTTTGTCCTAAGGCTTCCCAGATGACGTTTCCCCAGTTTGTAATAAAGTCTGACATTATATTTCAACCTCCTCAACGTGCACATCTTGACTCCGAATAAATTCCAATGCTCCATCAAACTGGTCTTGTTGATCAGCTTTTAAGTAAACTAATAGACGACCGTATGGTTCACGTTTCATGTAACCCATGCTACCAGCTAAGATATCTGGAGTGACTTCAAACTTGTCTTGAACTTGTGCCAATAATGGCTCATTGGCAGTTTGTCCCACAAATTGAAGTGAAATCAAACGATGCTTTTCTGCGTAAGGCTTTAAAATATCGCGTGGAACGCCTAGAGTATCTGAAACACCAGCAAACTTGCGGGTAATCCCTTGCTTAGGCTGGGTGAACACATCGACCACTGGCCCTTCTTCAGCAATTACACCAGCATCGAGGACAGCCACTCGATCACAAACTCGTTGAATCACGTTCATTTCATGAGTAATCAAGAAAATAGTAATCCCTAATTCCTGATTGATTTTCAATAGTAACGATAAAATCGATTCTGTTGTTTCTGGATCTAAGGCACTGGTGGCCTCGTCAGAAAGTAAAATCTTGGGTTCATGTGCTAAAGCCCGTGCCACCGCCACCCGTTGACGTTGCCCGCCAGACAACTGAGCAGGATAGCTATCGCGTTTGTCCCACAAATCGACAATTTTTAAATACTTTTCAGCGCGTTGTTCGGCTTCGGTCTTATCCAATCCTTCTAGCGTTAAAGGCAAGATAATGTTCTGGGCCACTGTCGCGGTGACCAGCAAATTATAACTTTGAAAAATCATTCCAATTTTTCGACGTAGCTGGAGCAATTCTTTCTTTGATAAATCGGCAACCGATTCGCCATCCACAATTACATCTCCATCGGTTGGTTTTTCCAAACCATTAATCATCCGAATCAATGTACTCTTACCGGCTCCAGAATATCCCATGACACCGTAAATTTCTCCATCGGCTACCTTAAAAGAAACGTTCTCTACGGCACGCACGTGTTGATTTTTTTGTTGACCCCTGAAGGTCTTCGATACATTTTTAAATTCAATCAAACTGGATATCCTCCTTAATTCAGTAGTACAAAGTTTTAGTATGAATAACTGGCAAAACATCAGCGCTAAATACGTTGCTGTTTTGTTTTAATGTTCATTTTGCAAAGGTTGTGTAGTGACGCTTTTCAATCACTATCTTTAATCCGGCTTCCCAACCCAACTCACTCCGTCTAACTTAAATATTTATCGACCTCTTCGAGTTCTCTAATATTTTTCGTTATACTCGTAAGCTGTTCGGGTTGCTCAGCACTATCTTTAATCCGGATTCCAAAATCAATTTGTTCATCTAGCTACGATTGATTCGTTTGCTAAAAATCGTAACCATTCATCAATCTAGGCTAGAAGCTCTCAAATTGCCCGATTTTTGAATCACTATATTATTTACCCGCAATCACAACTGAACCGCCAAATGTCTTAGTGATGTAGTTTTTGATTGTTTGTGAGTGGTAATATTTGTCGAGTTGTTTAACAACCTTATCGTCTTTGTGACCTGACTTAACAACGAAGATGTTTGGATATGGATTGTTAGTTAATTTTTCGTGATAAATGGCATTACCTTTGATGGTGAGGCCAGCTGAGTATGCATAGTTCGTGTTGATGGCAGCGGCGGTAACTTCGCCAAGTTGCTTAGGCAATTGGGCAGCATCCAATTCAACAATCTTCAAGTGCTTTGGATTTGATGCAATTGTGTTCTTGGTTGCGTTTTGTCCAACACCCTTTTTAATCTTCAACACACCGGCTTTTTGGAATAGTTCCAAGGCACGTGTTTCGTTGGCTGGATCATTAGGAACGGCAATTGAATCGCCATCCTTCAAGTCATCCAAGTTCTTTAATGTGTTTGAGTAGATACCCATTGGGAAAGCCACTGTTTCAAAAGCGTTATCGAACTTGTAGCTCTTAGCTTTTTCTTGTGCTTTCAAGAATGGAATCGTTTGGTAACTGTTGGCGTCCAAATCACCTGAACTCAAGGCTGAGTTAGGCGTATTGTAATCTGAGAACACCTTGATTTTAATTTTTAAGCCATCTTTTGCAGCTAATTTTTTCACTTGTTGTGCAATTTGTTCATGTGGTCCACCGGTAACACCAATTGTGATTGATTTAGTGCTTAGTTCGTCACTTTTTGATGATTTACCACAACCTGCTAATGCTCCCAAAGTAATAAATGCAACCGCTGATAAAACAGCTAAACGTTTAAATAATTTTGCTTTTGACATATACAATTCCTCCAAAAAATTTTTAAGTTAATGACCTACTGTGATGAAAGATGTTCCTGGTTAAATAAAATGAGTGCTGGTTCGAGCTGGATTGAGTAAACGTGCTCTTCGACTCAATTCATTCCGGTTAACCCAGATAATTAGATTTCCAAGAACGAAATCATTAATTATCTACGTTAATCCTCGTGAATTATCCGAGTCGAATCGCACTCTGTCCACAAAAAAATAGCCCGTCCTACTTAAATAAATAAGTAAAGGACGAGCTAATACTCGTGGTACCACCTTAATTTGTCACTTTCTCACAAAAGTAACCTCGGTAAGTCGCAAAAGATGACGTCTCATCCATTATGACCTGGTATCGGTAACGAGCACCACTTCGGTACTGACTTAGCTTAACCTCATCAGCACTAACATTGGAGACCATCTTCAATTCATCGTCTAGCTTCCTTTCACCAACCGAAAGCTCTCTACATAGACTCAAGAATTTACTCATCTCTTCATCACGTTCTAATTAACTATTAATTTGATAACCCCAATTTTAATCAACCTTTAATGTAATGTCAATACTAAAATGTAATTTTTGCCAAATTGAAGTTATTTTGCACAAAGCAAGCTTATTTGATGACTAACATTTCATTATCGTCAAACTCCCAATCCGGTCCGAACGCTAATTCCCAATAATATCCATCTGGATCAGTAAAGTAGCCACTGTACCCACCCCAATCAGCCTGCGTCGGTTCCTTAATAATCTTCCCACCAGCTTGCAGAACCAGTTGAAACATTGCATCAACTTCTGCTTCCGACTTGCCATTTGCCGCTAAAGTAATGCCATAAAAGCCGCCATTACTTAATGCCGGTGGATTTACTTCATTGATATCCTTTGCTAAATCATTAATTGGAAATAATTCTAACTTGCTACCCTGATTATTAAAAAATACGATTGGTGGTTGATTTCCTTTTTCAAACGTCTGAAATCCAATAGCTTTATAAAAAGCCAATGAACGTTTCATATCATGCACCCCAACACAAATAATATTAATTCGATTCATCCCATTATCCCCATTTCAATTTATTACCGTCATTATACAAATTTTGTCGACACGAAAGTTAATAAAAACGCCTCTGACGATGGGCTCGACAGGGACGTTTATTAAATTGTTTAGGCAGTTTGTTTAGCGACTACTTCCATTTTTAGCATGGCAACTTTAACTAGTTGTGCACTAACTTCCATTGGCATGAAGTGAATCATTTTTTCTTCAGTCGTTGCCTCAGTAGCCAAAGCGTCAATATCTTCATCGCTAAAATCAGGTAAGTTTAATTCAGCAAAATTGGTTGGAACACCCATCTCACGGAACATTGGTAGTAGTTCATTAAATGAATCTAGCTTATCTTCCATCATTAGAAGCACCAAAATTCCATAGCCAACTTTTTCACCATGTAACAAGTTACCCGTTTGAGGATATAACGTCAAAGCATCATGAACTGAGTGGGCACCCGTAGCGCGGCCATATTCATCGCCCCAGCCACCAACAGTTCCAGCAGTCACAATAATAGTTTCAGCAACATTACGCCAACGATGCGTTAATTCACCGTTCTTCATATCTTCAATGGCACCAAGGCCATCGCGTAACAGCACTTCTTTACAATTAATAGCATTCTGACGCGACATCATCAGAGCCACCGTGAATTCTTCCGGTTTTAAATTATCAAAAATCAGTTCTGATTCATAGAATTTAGCTAACGTATCGGCAATTCCAGCCACAAAATAATTAATTGGTGAATTGAGGATTACTTTAGGATTCAAAAGCATCAAGTTTGCAGTTTCTTTATAGATTTGATGATCGATATGTTCACCATTTTCCTTATAATGTACGCTCAAAGCTGACCAGGGTGCACAGTTGCTGGCCAATGTTGGCATCAAAACAAGATACAGGTGTGTACCAGTAGTTGCACTCTTGGCAGTATCCAAAACTTTCCCTCCGCCAAGGCCAATCACCATTTGAACATCGTTTTCTTTGGCAATTGCTTTGATTCGATCAATCTCATCATATGAACATTCACCGCTAAATGGGACATCCGTCACATCAAAGTTTTTCGATAAATCTGGTAAATAAGGTGCAGCTGCTGCTAATGACTTGTCACCATGTAAGAATAACACGCGTTTAACCCCGAGTTCTTCCGCAAAAGTTGGTAAGACATCATACGCCTCGTTATCAGAAATATATCGTTGTGGTCCACTTTGTGACATCATAATTGATCGTCCCCTTTTCTATGTGTACTTAAAATAAATTACTATGTCTAATTAAAGATATAAGAACAATAGTAGCACCATCAACTTAATTTTTCAAATCAAATTTTAATCTTCTCTTAATAATGTAAAGAATACAAAAAAAAGCTAACCCAATGACGGTTAGCTTAATTTGATACATTTATCTCAGTGTTGTTAACTTAATTTCTTCGTTGAATAACAGGTTAATTGCCAATTGATCATCAGCAGATAACGGTTCAACATTTTCACCATAGGTACTGTCAGCCACATACAAGCTGGCTTGCTTAAAGTAATTCAATAGTTTTTGTAACATATTGATATCCTCCGGTCTGAAATGAAATTAATTTTCCAAAATAGGTATTTTCATCACTCTATTTACTAAAATCATAGTCCTTTGCCAAGACGATGTCACTAGCCTTGATGTCTGAACCAAAGTATTGTTTCAAGTTATTCTTGTAGTCTGTTTCAAAGAAACCATCTTTAGTTAACTTCTTAACTTCTTTATTAGTCCAGTTCAACAGGCTAGTATTACCCTTTTTGATACCTGGTGCAATGTATTGGCTAGGTCCAAGAGTCTTGATCCCAACTTCATAGTTCTTGTGGTTCTTAACCCATGCGAACAAGTATGAGTTGTCGTCTGCTAAGGCAGAAGCACGGCCATTCTTCAAAGCATTAAATTGTTGTGTCTTTGAATCGTATTTTTGAACAGTGATATTCTTCTTGCTTTCAAAATAAGTTTCAGCAGTTGTTCCTTTGTTAACAATCAATTTCTTACCATTCAATTGGCTTTCCTTGGTAATTGGATTACTCTTCTTTGAAACAACCCCAATGGCAACCTTCATGTATGGGTTAGCAAAATCAATGACTTGTTTCCGTTCATCAGTCACCGTAAAGTTAGCAAGCACAATATCAACTTTGTTTGAATTCAAAGCGTCCACACGGCTATCAGCATTAACTTGTACGTATTTAACTTTAACGCCTAAATCTTTACCGATTTGTTTAGCCAGAGCGATATCGTAACCTTTACGAGTTCCTGCTTTATTAACCCAACCGTATGGTGGTAAATCACCAAATACAGCTACTTTAATAGTTCCGCGTTTCTTGATGGCACTGACTGATGAATTGTTCGTATCAGCATGTGCGGTAGCAGTTGCGGCGGGTAAAACTGAAATCAACGTGAACGCCGTCGCGATTGCTAGAACGAACTTAAATAATTTTTTCTTCATTTGTAATTCCTCCAAAGGTTTTCAATGATTAATGATGTTGCTAGTTTACTAAATACAAAATTGTCACTCAATTGCTTACACTTTGAGAGTTCTTAAATGAGACACTCAAAGCAGATATGACTAATAGTGGATATTCACACACTGTTCTTAATCGTGCTCATCTCCACAAACAGTTCGCCTAACTTAATTATCAATTTTCCAAACTACGGAATATCAATAATTTTCGTTGGTAACTCGCTGTCTGAACGTGGAGATTCACACACTGTTTGAAATCACGTACTATTTAGAAATCCATGCTTTCCAAAAATTCTTTAGCACGATCAGTTTGTGGGTTATCAAAGAATTGCGACCCACTGGACTCTTCAACAATTGAGCCGTTTTCCAAAAACAGTACTTTATCTGCAATTTGTTTGGCAAAATTCATTTCATGAGTCACGACAATCATGGTCATATCTTGTTTGGCTAACCCTAAGATAACTTCCAGCACCCCGCGGACCATTTCAGGATCGAGCGAAGCCGTTACCTCATCAAACAACATGAATTCAGGATTCAGAGTCAACGCTCGCACAATCGCAATTCGTTGTTTCTGGCCGCCTGACAATTGACGAGGATATGTATCCTTATAATCCGCCAAATCGACTGTTTCTAATAAATCAGTGGCCTGTTTAACCACTTCATCACGATTACGTTTCTGGACCTTTAAAGGTCCTAATAAGATATTATCTAAAACCGTTAGGTTAGGAAACAGTTCATAACTTTGGAATACCATGCCAATTTTTTGACGAATTGGGAGCCACGCTTTAAACTTCGAATCAATAACTTGTCCATCAAATTCGATTTGCCCAGCTTGGAAATCTTCCAGCCCATTCAAAGTTCGAATGAGTGTACTTTTACCCGAGCCAGAAGGACCCAATAACACGGTCACACTACCTTTATCTACCGTGAAATTAATATCCTTCAGTGCTTGTTTTTCCCCATAGTTTTTACTGAGGTGGTTGACCGCTAGTAATTGCTCAGCCATTTTGAATTGCTGCCTCCTTTCGTGCCATATGTTTTTCCCATAGCGATAATGGATAACATAGGATGAAATATAAAATAAAAATCAAGCCATAGACCCAAAATGCACCATTTTGATACTGTTGTTGGTTGGCTTCAATGATTTGCTGTCCCACGTTAATCACGTCCATCACAGAAATCAGCAGGAGCAATGATGTCGTTTTGATGACCCGACTCGTTAGATTAATCGTCGCTGGAATCATCAGCTTCAATGACTGCGGCAACGTTATGTATCTAAATAACTGGACAGGATTTAACCCAATTGCTTTGCCAGCATCTGTTTGATGCTTAGGTACTGAAATGAGCCCGCTACGAACAATGTCACTCATTTCGGCAGCCATCCACAACGCGAAGACCAAGGTTGCCACAACTTCAGCACTTAAATTCAAATTGAAGTTTTTCGGTAAAATATAATAGAACAAAAATAACAAAACAACCGTTGGTACAATCCGGAAAAACTCCAAGTAAATTCTTAATATGAAGCGCACAATCCGGCTTTTAGTCGTTCGCAATGCCCCTAAGATAATTCCGAGAATCGCCCCCAGAATAATCGCAACAAATGCAATTTCTGCTGAAACCAACAGGCCATGCAACAAACGCACGAAATTAGATCCTTCAAAAAATATATTAATTCCCGAATGCGACACGACGAGTCCTCCTTTCGAGCCAAGTCAATAAAATGGAAAGTGGAATCAAGATAATAGCATAAGCAATTACTAAGATAAACAGGGATTCATCGGTATGATAATACATCCCAATTTGGTCCAGTGCTGTATTGGTCAACTCAGGAATCGCGATTACTGTAAAGATTGACGTTTCCTTTATCAGAAAAATCACGTTGGCAGCAATTGCTGGAATACTGGTTAGAATTCCCTGCGGTAAAATCACATATCGCGCCAACTGTGCATTTGACAGCCCAATCGCTTTCCCGTTCTCTACCTGAACTTTTTCCACTCCATTGAAGCCACCAAGAAACGCTTCGGCCATGTAACTTCCACCTAACAGTGTTAATCCTACTACTCCACTAACTTCTGCTGAAATTTTGAACCCAACTTCGGGTAACGCATAGTAGATAAAGAACAGCTGAATCAGCAATGGCGTATTGCGAAAAAGTTCAATATAAATATCGCCAATTCTTTTAGCCACTGGCACTTTAAAATATGAAATTAAACTGACAATAATGCCCACAATTATTGATCCGATAATTCCATACAACGACAGCCGTAATGTAATCCAAAATGCTTTTGCAAATATCGGAATACTTTGTTGGATAACTATCCAACTCATGACTTCACCTCCTTTAATCATTTAATACTAATCAAGTGTAATGTACCGCAGCGATACACGCAAACTATCATTCCCATGAGTTGATAATTTATGCTTCTTCCCACTTTGCCAAATCAATTCCAAATGGAACAACTCTTTCAAAAGTCTCCACTTCAGATTCATCGATTCGATAAAAATGGTCAAAAATTGCGTCAAAATCTGTATTCTGTTTAAAGGCCGGAATTTGATACAATCGTTTCGCGTATTCCCATAGATTTACAAAATCTATCAATCTCTTTGCACTTAATTTGTTCTGATAATAATAAACAATATCGAACCTAACTAGTGACACAAATAATCGAACATCCGATTGTGTGAGTCGGTCTCCAAAAAGATATTTTCTTGTTTCCAGTCGTTGATTTAATTCTGCTAGCGTATCAAAAAAATCGTTGGCTAGTTGATTATATTCATCTTGAGATGAGACTTGTAAAATTTTGCCAGGAGCTTGGGCAATCTTTTCTACAATCACTTGATCAAGAACATGTACTTCTTCACGAATGTCTTTTGGTGATAAATCAATCCCATTAGTCACTTGTGTTTGCCAATTCTCTGCAAATTCATTTGTTAAAGTATCAAAGTTATTGCTGACTACTTCACCATTATTTAAGTCAATTAATGTTGGAACTCCTGCTTTACCGGTATAACCAGGCTGTGTCTTTTCATAGCTTTCTGATAACTTAGTTGTCTTCAAAATTTGATCTACGGCACCATCAGCATGGTAAAACCAATCCGCGCCTCTCCCTTGACGTCGTAACGAGTCAACATTAGAAGATGAAATTTGATTGTCTAATCCCAGTAGCGATAATTCAATTTTTACTGGTGTAGCCCAAGGACAAAATGCTCCCCATACCAAATGATATCTGTCTGATTCTACTTTTAAGTCGGTGTCATTAAAATGTCTATCAATACTAATTGATTCAACTTCTTCAATTTTGTTAGTCTGTGGATGCCATTCACAAGCCAAATTCTCATTTGCCATAGTCACTATCTCCCGAAGTTTTTATTTTGTTCAATCGCCTGTAACGTAATATCTAATTGCACATTGGCACTCAATGATTCAAAACCGTCAAATGAACTGCCATTTACCGTATACAAACTTGCTATTTTAAAATATGCAATAATTTTTTTATCATGAGTGCCTCCTGACTAACTAAATGCCTTTGTAATGGCTGTGTCCAAATCATTAATCAAATCATCAACATCTTCCAATCCAATCGATAAACGAATCGTTTGATTGTTCAATTGGTGCTTTGAGCGAATAGATTGTGGTACTTCACGATGAGTCGTTCTTCCTGGATTAACAATTAAGGATTTCGCATCCCCAATGTTGGGTAAGTAACTAAAAATTTGTACGTTATCAATTAACTTAGCAATATTTGTTTCATCACCTTTAAGTTCAAACGATAAAATTGACCCAACGCCCTTTGGAAAATACTTCGCAACTAATGGATTGCTTGCCTCCGTACCTGAGTAAAATAATGATTCAACATGCTCGTTGCTCTCTAAGAACTTAGCGATGGCGACAGTACTGGCGACCTGCTTATTAAGTCGTTCCGAAATTGTTTCTAAACCTAGTAGGACAAAATATGCATCGGTTGGCCCTAACACCGAGCCTAGTAAGCGGACAAATTTTGATCTAATCCGATTAATGAACGCCGCATTCCCGAATTTAGAAAGATAACTATTTTTTTCACCTGACTCTTCATCCCCCAAGATGAATTCGTCTTCTTCAAATTGTGGAAACTTTCCATTGGCCCAATCAAAATTTCCATGATCAACTATCAAGCCAGACAAGGCATTCCCGTGTCCGTTGATTCCCTTGGTGGAAGAATAAACATCGATATCAGCTCCATGTTCAAATGGTCGTAACAAATATGGAGTGGGGAAAGTATTATCCACAATCAATGGAATTTTGGCTGCATGTGCAATTTTAGCTAGTTCTTCTAAATCAGAAATTTCTGTACTTGGATTCGCAACACTTTCAACATAAATTGCTTTAGTGTCTTCTTGAATTAATGATTTGATGGTCGCAAAGTCATTGACGTCGTCGACTAAATCAAAATTAATTCCATACTTTGGAAAGAAGTTTCTAAATTCATCTAAGCTAGAACCATAGATATTGGTTGGTGCAATTACTCGTCCACCGCCTTCGGCCACATTTAGAATGGTAAATGAGATAGCCGACATGCCAGAGCCTACCGCGACTGCATCAATACCGCCCTCCAAGGCAGCAATTCGTTGTTCTAACACGTGAACGGTTGGATTGCCGTCCCGGGAATAATCAAAACGGTCGGGTAATTTACCGGCCACAATTTGATTCGCTACATCTGTATTTGATAATCCAAACGCTGCCGTTTGGTAAATTGGAACTGACGAAGCAAACTGATGCTCTTCTGGTTTATAACCTGCATGAACTCTTAATGTATCAAAACTATCTTTTGCCAAAATATTTCACTCCGTTTTCTATGTTTATAAAAGTAGATTGCGCATCCACATTTAATTAAATTGCGTCACGATTAATTGATTGCACGTTGTTTGACTTAGTTGCAATGGTTAGTGATTGTTGAATATCGCCTAATAAGTCTTCAACATCTTCAATTCCGACGGACAATCGAACAAGTTGTGGGGTAATCCCAGCAGCTAAACGTTCCTTTGGTGGTAATTCTGCATGACTCATTTCATAAGGTAATTCAGCTAAGCTTTCAACCGCTCCCAAACTGACCGCTAAGCGAATTAATTGTAAATTGTTAACAAACTCCGTGGCATCTACGTCTTCATTCAATTCAAATGACAGCACTCCACCGAAACCATCATTTTCTTGTGAAGCAATTTCATAATCACGTGTGCCTTTAATGCCTGGATAATGAATCGTATCAACCTGACCAGATTCATTTAGGAAATCGATAATTTTACACGCATTTTCTTGTTGTCGATCCATCCGGATTGATAATGTTTGAATGCCGCGACGAACCAAATTGGCATTCTCTGGTGACAGCACACCACCTAAGGCATTTTGTACAAAATAGATTTGTTTACCAATCGTTTCATTTTTAGTCACGACCAAGCCAGCGATTACATCAGAATGTCCACCAAGGTATTTAGTTGCTGAATGAACGACAATATCTGCACCTAAATCAAGTGGTTGCTGTAAGTATGGTGTCAAAAAGGTGTTATCGACAATTGTTAATAAATCATGTGCTTGCGCAATATTGGCAATTGCCCGAACACTGGTCACTTGAAGCAATGGATTAGTGACGGGTTCAAAGTAAATTGCTTTAGTATTGTCTTGGATTGCTGCTTCCACTTCAGCATTCACTTTGGTGTCAACCGAAGTAAATTCAATGCCGCGAACCTCAAAATATTCTTTAATCAAACGATACGTACCACCATAAATTTGATTACCAATAATGATATGATCACCAGGTTCAAAAATTGATAATGCAGCGTGGATAGCTGCCATTCCTGAGGCAAATGCATAACCATTTGATCCATGTTCTAGTGAAGCAATTTGTTTTTCTAAATATTCACGCGTTGGATTACCTGAACGGGAATAATCCCAACGTACTTTGCCGTTAATTTCAGGATAGACATAAGTCGAAGAATTATAGACAGGCATATTAACTGCACCTGTTTGATTATCATTAATTTTTTCGCCGTGAATTAGTCGTGTATTAAAGCCTGCCATATTAAATTCCTCCAATTTTTAAAATTATTATTTATTCGTTTAAAAACAAAAAAAGCACTCCATCCCTATCTATCTCTAGACAAGGACGGAAGTGCTTTCCGTGTTACCACCTTTGTTTAAATAACCCTCGCGGATTATTCCTCTTTGGGTACTTAAATACAGTTCAATTCAGTACTTACTATAAGCGCATACCCCAACTCTATAACGGGAGTTCCCGTCATTGCTTTACTTGCGCTCAGCAACGAACTGCATTTAAGACCATCTTCGGTCATTCTCTATTATCGTCTTCCACCAACGACGACTCTCTTGAAATAGTATCCTGACGTACTCATCTTTGCACGTTTTTAATATGTTGAGACTATTATTAAATATTGGTGAGAAAATGTCAATAGTTTTTAATATAATTCAGAGTACAAAATATTATTACTTACTTCGTAACTAAACTTTTACGATTATATCTTTGTAGAAATTGTTTGGTTCGTTCGTTTTTTGAATTGTTAAACACTTGATCTGGAGTACCATCTTCAATTATTTTACCATCGTCAAAGAAAATGACTCTCGTCGCAACATCCTGAATAAATGATAATTCGTGAGAAATAATAACGACGGTTTGATCTTCATTTTTCTCTATTACTTCCTTAATTGTAGATAATACCTCATCAACTAATTCTGTATCTAATGCAGAAGTTGGTTCATCAAGTAGTAAGGTATTTGCATGCATTGCTAATGCTCTAGCAATCCCGACACGTTGTTTTTGCCCACCAGATAATTGACTTGGGTACTTATTAATATGTTCGGTTAAGTTAACATTTTCAATTTCATCTTTAGCAATTTTCTCTGCTTCCGTTCTCTTTAAATGCTTGACCGTTATTAACCCCTCTGTCACATTATCTAAAACATTTTTTTGCCTAAATAAATTAAATTGTTGAAATACCATACTCGAGTTTTGTCTGAATTGAATTTTATCTTTTACGCTAACTTTGGGTGCGACATAAGTATCATCACCAATTGTTATTTTGCCTTCATCTGGTAATTCTAACAGATTAAGGCATCGTAATAGCGTTGACTTCCCAGCACCGGATGGTCCAATTATGCCAACAACTTCACCCGTTGCAATTTCCAAATTAAAATCTTGAAAGATAGTTTGTCGGTTATACTTTTTTGTCAAATTTTCGATTTTTATCATCGCGCTACCTCACCGCTTACAATACTTTTCTTATTTCTAACAAACGGATTAAATAATCTGCTATCTTGAACCGTGTCTAATCCTAATTCGGCAGCTCTTTCAAAAATTGTTAATCTATTTTCTAATACCTTCAAGATGCGTTCTGTAATAATCGTCAAAATCCAATAGATAATTGACAAAGATAAATAAATTTCGAAGTATCGGTAATTACTACCAGCAATAATTTGTCCTTCCGCTGTTAAATCGACCACTGATGCCACAAATGCTAATGATGTGTTTTTCATTAACCCAATGAAAGCATTGCCTAATGTTGGTAGCGCAACAACCGTGGCAAACGGAATAGTAACACGTTTCAATACTTGCCATTGATTCATTCCAAGTGACCTTGCCGCCTCAATTTCACCCTTGTCTACAGATAAAAGTGCTGCCCGGATGTTTTCGGAATTGTAAGCAGATTCGTTTAATGCAAATGCTAACAATACAAATGCTAATGAAGGTATTGCATTGACACTTAAATTCGTATGTTGATAATAGTTTATATATTTTAAGACAATTGGTATCCCATAGTAAGTCAAATACAGCTGAACAATTATTGGTGTCCCTCGAATAAATGATACAAAAACTGCTGCTATTTGTGACAAAACAGGAATTTTATTAATTTTAATAACCGCCAGTAGCAATCCGATAATCAATCCAATGATCATAGATACAAAGGTTATTAATAATGTGGTTGGCAGATATTCCAAAAGTTTTGGAATTTCTGTAAATACTAGTTTGAAATCAATTAATTTTTCCATATTTACACCTATTTCTTTGGAACGTAATCACCGTAGAAGTATTTCTCACTAATTTTCTTCGCAGTCCCATTTTCTTGAATTTTTGTGATTGCTTTGTTCACTTGTTTCAACAACTTTTTACCGTCTTCTGTTTTAGAAATTAGCAAGTAACTATATGGAACAGTTGAAGATATTTGTTTTGTATCTGAAGTATCAAGATCAATTGCTTTAACGTTTGTATACTTATATGTTTTCTGATAGTTATTGTACAAAGGCTTATCAACAAGGATATAATCATATTTTCCATCTTGAACATCTTGAATTTGCTTCGAAGGGTCTTCTTGACTATAAGTAATTTTGCTTTTAGTACTTGCCGTTTTATTAAAGGTTTCAATGGCAGTTGTAAAATTGATACCAGGTGACGAAACCGTTGTCTTACCCGCAATATCTGCAAATTTACTAATTGAGTTATCATTCTTCTGAACTACAATTACGTATTCATCACTAAATATTGGCTTTGAATAATAATATTTTTTCTGTCGTTCTGCATTTGATGCGAAATTATTTGCCCCAATTTGAAATCTTCCAGAATCTAGTCCTGCTAATATTGAAGAAAATTCAGTTTTCTTAAATTCAAATTTATATTTTGGTAGTATTTTATCGACTGCTCTCAATGTGTCAATATCGTACCCTTTGATTTTACCGTTTGCCACATATGTAAATGGCTTGGGTGCTCCAGAAGTACCAACCGTAACAGTGGTCACATCACTAGCACTACTTTTAGAACATGCAGACAAGGTGAATGCTCCACCTACCAGCAATAATCCAATTCCTAATGTATATAGTATCGTCTTCTTTAATTTCATCCCTGTTTCCTACTCTCTGTTTATATTAATGTATTGGATCATCCCAAATTCTTGTATCTGGTCCTTTCGAAACAATTCCGAATGGACGATGTTGATAACCTTTTTTTATCGATTCAAAATTAGTTGTATCTCGAAATGCTGGAATTTTATATAACTCGCGTGCATATCTCCATAAATTGGTAAAATCGATTAAACGATTCCGATTAACATGAAATTCCGGATAATACGCTGCGTCAAATCTTGCCAACGTCACGTAAAGTCTGACATCAGAGTCAGTTAATCGATTTCCAAATAAAAACTTTTTGTCAGCTAATCTATCATCCAACCAATCCAAGCGCCTAAACAATTTGTCATATGCCTTTTCATACGCCTCTTGTGATTTAGCAAATCCTGCTTGATATACGGCGTTGTTAACTTCATTAAAAAGAATTGTATTTAATGCATCTATATCTTCCCTAATATCTTCAGGATAAAGATCAGGTGCATTCTTTTTATGAAATTTTTTAAAAGCTATTTCAAACTGATTGGTCAAGGTATGATAATCATTATTCACAACTTTTCCAGTTTTCGTATCTACCAATGCTGGTATTGTTGCTCGACCGTCGTATTCTGGATCACTAGCAGAATATGCTTCGGCGAGGTACTGAATGCCCAAAACAGGATCAACTCCATTATCATCTAATGAAAACTCCCATCCTTCTGGTGTTCGTTGTGGATTGACTTTACCAACACTAATAACGTCTTCCAATCCAAGCAATTTACGCACAATTGACGCTCGATTAGACCAAGGGCAAATCTCTCCCCAGATCAAGCGGTACCGATTTGGTTCTGCTTCAACTTCTCCTTCAGCATCTCCAAATTTTGTTGTAAAATGATTTCCTTGACGATTAAAAGTTCCATCTTTTAAGATTTCATGTTCATCTTCAGATGTCGAAATGTTACTTTTGATAACTTTCAATTGATTAGCATTTACTTCTCTTTTAACAGCTTTTCCAGTAGAAAAGTCAACAACACAAAATGCTGATTCATTTGAATCTTCATACTTAGCGGCTTCATCTTTCAAACTTGTTTCACTCATTTGAATCACTCTCCTATAAAAATTTATTTGCTGGTGTTTGACTTAACGATTTTTTGTTTTGAGGTTCGCTCCATAAACCTTCAAAGTCGAACTCTTTCCAGAATCTGGTATCAAAATCTTGAAAATTGTTATCATTTAATTTTTCTCGTCTAGCAATATCATGAAAATAAGTATTATTTTTAAATGCTGGTATCTCGTACAAATCTCTGGCATATCCCCAAATATTTTTGTAATCAATAATCCGATGGGGCAGTGGACCTAAGTTATGGTAATAATGTGTATCAAATCTTGCGAGAGTGACAAACAATCTGACATCAGAATCGGTAACATAATCTCCAAATAAAAATCTCTGATTTTCGAGGCGTTTTTCAATCCCATCTAATGATTCATAAAATGTGTTAACGGCCTCTGTGTAAGCTTCAATTGACTGCGCAAATTGAGCTCGGTAAACAGCGTTATTTACATTGTCGAATAAAAATGCATTATAATCGTCAATTTCATCTCTCAAATTTTCTGGATATAGTTCAGGAGCATCTTCCGATTGAAATTCTTTAAAATCTTTTTCAAAATAGTTCGTCAGCCAATGATAATCATTATTCGCAACCGTATTGCTACTAATATCTACCAGGGAAGGAACAGTGGCTCTACCATGATAGGTAGCATCTGTATTCGCATAAATTTCACTGAGATAC
The DNA here is from genome assembly GCF_005405445.1 of Paucilactobacillus nenjiangensis. Lineage (GTDB taxonomy): Bacteria > Bacillota > Bacilli > Lactobacillales > Lactobacillaceae > Paucilactobacillus > Paucilactobacillus nenjiangensis. The sequence continues at coordinate 25,541 of NZ_BJEB01000008.1, read as the reverse complement.
TGAACACCCAAAATTGGGTCAACATTATTTGTATTATTTACAAATTCCCATCCATAATCTTGCTCATGTTTATTTCTACCAACAATATTGACGCTAATCGCATCTTCTAATCCAAGCAATTCTCTGACAATCGAAGCCCGGTTCGACCATTGGCATCCTTTGGCCCAAATCAAACGGTACTTACCCGCTGCAGGTACATTTCCATCCGAATCAGAAAATTTTTTTGTGAATCGATTCGCCTGCCTATGAAAATATCCTTTATCGTCAACTTCTTGATCTAATTCACTTGGACGTACAATTGGTTCAGTTTTTTCTGTCATATTTATTCCTCCAACTTAAATTATTTTTTCCATGTATATCAAATCCCTGTCTAAACCTTTATATATTCGTGTTTTTTTGTACCCTTGCTTTTCATAAAATCCTTCAGCTGAAGGTAAGCTGGTAATAACAATTTTGCTTAGTCCCACATCTTTGACCCACGCTTCTGCGCTTTCAATCAGTTTCTTTCCGTATCCCTTAGATTGAAATTTCTCGATAACACTAACTCGCTCAATTTTCCCAAACTCTTTATTAGCTAGATTCAAACGTGTTGTTCCTACGGGAATATCATTTTCATTAATTAAAATATAGTTATATTTTTTGTCATATTCTTCATCAAATTCAGACTGCTTGGGGACTTGCACGCCATCAATCTTAGTTTTTCTCCTAATATCATAAACATCTGCTAACTGCCAAATTTTATTTACACGATATATTTCCAATTAATTCACCGTTATTTTCTTAAATACTCTAATAGTTTAAAACCAATTCTGTAATACCATTCGATTGCGTATTTCAAACCAGCATCGTCCAATACCAAGTCATCGTGATGCCAATCTGTGTTCCCATGTGACCCAAAAAATACAAAAACACTTGGAATCCTTTGGCTGAAATATGCAAAATCCTCTCCAGCATTAGATGGTACGGGCTTAATAACTCTTAAAAACTTGGCACTTTCTTCCTCCACCACCTTTGTCAAATTCGAATCGTTATTAACTACATCTGGTCCCTCTTGCCAATTTATTTCCGCTTCAAGCCCAAATGCTGCTGCCTCACCATTTACAATTTCAAAAAACCTTTTTTTAGCTGTTGCTCTAGCTTCATGTGTAAATGTTCTAAGCGTCCCCTCAAACCAAGCACTCTCAGGAATTACATTCCACGTTGCACCACCTTGAACATGAGTCACGGATAATACGGCCGTTTGTTGTGGATTTTCGTTCCGACTAACTATAGTTTGTAAAGTGTTAACTGTCGTTGTTAACGCAACAATTGGATCATTACCTAAATTTGGCATGGCTGCATGTGTTCCGACACCTTGAAATGAAACAGTAAATTGATCCACCGCTGCCATTAATCCGCCGGCTGTAATTCCTACTTCTCCAACTCCATAATCTGGTTTATTATGAAATCCAATAATGGCATCCAGGTTATCAACTCCGCCGGCCTCTTTCACTTCTTGTGCACCAACATGCGTTTCCTCTGCTGGCTGAAAAACTAACCGAATCGTACCTTTTATTGAGTCCTTTTGATTTGAAATTTTGGCCGCAGCTCCCAGTAAAGATGCCATATGAAAATCATGCCCACAAGCATGCATAACGCCATTTGAAATTGAACTATATTGCAATCCAGTTTTTTCTTGAATCGGTAGTGCATCGATATCGCTTCTTAGACCAATAACTGGTCCATTTCCATTGCCTATCTCTGCAATTACACCAGTGTTTAAATCTTTTGGTGTAACAATTTTATACCCCAATTTCTGTAAATAATTTGTGATAAATTTTGTCGTTTCAAATTCCTTATCAGACAATTCTGGATGTTGATGTAAATAATGCCGTATTTCAATTGGATCTTTTATCTCTGTTACCAATGCATTCATCTCCTGAATCTAAACAATAAATCCTTCACTCTTGAACCAAGATACATCTTCCTGATTAAATATAATTAGTCCTGTATTTAATTTTCTAAAGCCTAAATTTTTATACCATTCAACTGTATCTGGATGAGTGTGCAAAACTATATTTGTTTGTTTATATCTGTCAATAATTCGTTTCATCAATAAGCTTCCCAGGTGCAGCCCTTGATATTCCACATCAACTGCAATATTGTAAACTGCCGACTGTGAAATTCCATCAGATAAAACTCGTCCACAAGCAACCAGTTTTGAATTATGATAAATGAATTCCACCCCACTTGACGCTTTAAAAGTTCTTTCTTGAAGGTTTGCATTCCCTTCATCGAGTCCGAATCCATTTAATAAATCTGCTACTCGAACATAATCTGCGCTATTTGCATCTTCTACAAATTTGAATTGTTTTGGTAAGTTGATTGTTGTATATGCTGATTTCAAATTAATTACCTTCATTCAAATTAAATGCGGATGTTCAAAGCAGGTCCAAATTTTTTTGCTCTATCATTTGGTTCTACCCACAAACTCTGATCTGGACCTTTTGGCAAAACTAAAAATTTTGATTCAGTCCCAGCTAAATGACCCGAAAGGTGATAATGAATTTTAATTGAATCAAACTCTGTGGTTTCTTTAAATGCTGGGATGGAATACAAGTCCTTCGCATAATTCCATAAATTATCATATTCACGTAGACGCTTTTTGTTACACAAAAATTTATCATAATATGCGGCATCAAACCTTGCAAGTGTTGTGTATAGCCTTACATCTGAATCTGTCAATCTGTCTCCAAATAGAAATCTTCCTTTACCAAGTCGTTCTTCCAACCAGTCCAATCTGTAAAATAATTGATCGTACGCTGCTTCATATGCTGATTGAGATTGTGCAAATCCTGCCTTGTATACTCCGTTATTTACATCGTGAAAAATAATATCATTCAAATCGTCTATATCTTCTCGTAAATCTTCAGGATACAAATCTGGCGCATCTGGCTTTTGAAATTCTTTCCATTCATTTTCAAAATAATTAGTTAATTTAAAGTAATCGTTATTGACCACCGCACCAGAATTTATATCGACAACTGCTGGAACCGTTGGTCTGTCATCAAATTCAGAATCTGCTTTTAAGTAAGCTTCAGAAATTTCATGAATTTTTAAAATTGGGTCAACTTCATTTTCATCCAGTGTAAATGCCCAATCCACATGCTCTTTTTTAGGTCTCAAAGGATCCACTTTACCGATGCTAATTACCTTATCCAATCCAAGCAGCTTAATCACAATTGCTGAACGTGTAGCCCAAGGACAAGCCGCAGACCAAATCAATCTATATTTCCCGGCTCCTACGGGTAAATCACCTTCATTTTGACCAAATGGTGTTGTAAACTCATTTGATTGTCTTTCAAATTTACCTGTTTTTGTAATTTCAATTGGTGTATTAGTTTGTGCCATGTGTAGTTCTCCCTTCAAGATAGTAAGCAAAAAAGCACTTTCGCCCAAGTATCTATTTCTAGATAAAAGGACGAAAGTGCTTTTTCGCGTTACCACCTTAATTTAAGCAACCCTCACGAATTGCTTCTCATCGGGTACTTAAATACAGTAGTGATTAAGTACTTAACTAAATCGTGTTCCAATAACCGTTCTCTCCGCCTAACTTTGTTTCATTCATAATCGTTTCGATTATTTTGAAACTTTAGTTATACTCAAGAACCAACCCGTTATTGTCGCACACTATTTGCATACCCTAACTCTGTAACGGGAGTACCCGTCACTGTCTAACTGGAAGCTCGACTGTGAAACTGCATTTAAGACCATCTTCAGAAACTTGCTACTGTTATCTTTCACCAAACGATAACTCTCTAAAAGTAGTTCGTGACTTACTCATCTCTGCACGTTGTATTATATGTTGTTTTCAAATATACTACTGTAATTTTGAATGTCAATATAATTATTAAAAATAATCTAATTATTTTTTAATTGATATTTAATTGACGTCAAATGATGTCTATAAGTAATGCATTCCACCATCAACCATCACTGATTGACCAGTGATATATTTTGCGGATGGCGAGGCAAACCAAGAAACCACTTCAGCTACATCCTCTGGTGTTCCTTCCCGGCCAAGCCCAATTTCAGTCAATACTCGAGCTTGCTGATCTGGTATCGATAATCCCTTGATTGCAGACGTCTTTTTATCAATTGCATCACGCAGCGGAGTTCGCACAACTCCAGGATTATAGGCATTAACGGTGATTTGTTCACTAGCCAACTCTTTCGATGCTGATTGCGTGAGGCCTCTAATAGCAAATTTGGAAGCAGAATAAGCACTCTGAAGGGCTGATGCCTCAACCCCAGCTAGCGAAGCGGCATTAATTATGCGGCCACCATTGCCTTGCTTCTTAAATTGAGTGGCAGCGGCTTGTATGCCCCAATAAGTCCCCTTAATGTTCACGTCAAATAATCGTTCAACATCAGTCGGCTTTGATTCAATAAAAGTATCAATAAAGCCGACACCTGCATTATTAACAAGAACTGCCAGTTCGCCAAAATCTTTAACCGCTTCGTCAATTAAATTAAAAACCTGATCACGATTCGCCACATCTAAATAATAAGCCTTAGCTTCAAATCCATTATTTCGCAAATTTTCAGCAACCCGGTCTGCCGTTTCATGATTAATATCTGCAACTGCAATAGCAAAACCATCTTTTGCTAGTCGTTTTGCAATACCTTCTCCAATTCCTTGCCCTGCACCAGTTACTACAGCCACTTTTGTCATTTTGAATCTCCTTAAATTACATTACGTTCAAACGCATCATCACTAATCCCTTCAGCTAAAATCTTCTTGGCCCATTCTTTAGCTGAAAAAAGTGAATGGTCTCGATAATTTCCACAACTATAAATATCTGTCCCTTGAACGTCTTTCCATTCAATCTTATTCGCAATATCTTCCAAGGCACCTTTAAGAGCCACAGCAACATCAGTGGTTGAATGCTCCCCCCAGGTAATCAAATGGAACCCCGTTCGGCAGCCAAATGGAGAGCAGTCAATGACTCCATCCAAACGGTCACGCAATAAACCGGCTAATAAATGTTCAATTGTATGCAACCCTGCTGTTGGAATTGCATTTTCATTTGGTTGTACCAACCGTAAATCATAATTACTAATTAAATCGCCTATTTTCCCTTTTTCCTCAGTAATTAACCGAACATATGGTGCCTTTACCTTTGTATGATCTAGTGTGAAACTTTCTACTTTTGCCATGTTAAATATCTCCTATTCTTTATTTTTCCAAATATGATAATGGTTTTTTAACTTCAATTTTTGTACCGTAATACTTGTCTTTGATATACTTTTGGATACTCTTTTCGTGATACAATTTCACCAATTTTTTGTAACTTGCATTGTTTTTATTTTTAGCAGATGTAGCTAAGATATTGATATTTTCCTTAGTGCTTTGATCAACCTTTTCGTGATAAATTGAATCTGTCAACACGTGAAGATTCCCCTCAAGTGCAACAGTATTAGAAATAAGAACTGCATCAACGTCCTTAAGCACACGTGGACCTGTAGTATCATCAATTTCTTTAAACTTCAGATTTTTAGGGTTGCTCTTAATATCATTGACTGTGCCCAGGTAGCCAAAATCATCGTTCAAGGTAATTAGCCCTGCTTTTTGTAGTAACAATAATCCACGTGCAGCTTGTGAAGGGTTATTAGCAATAGCAATTGTAGCTCCATCCGGGATATCCTTAACAGAATTGTATTTCTTTGAATAAATTCCTAGTGGTTCCAAATATGTAGTTCCTAGAGCGGCCAATTTATTCTTTTTGTTTTGTTTGTTATAGGCCAAATAGTACGTCCATGATTGGAATGCATTAACATCAACATCCCCATCAGCTGTTGCTTTATTAAGTTGGACACCATCAGTAATTTGCTTAACTTTGATTTTTAATCCTAAGTCCTTGGCTTCATCACTCTTTGCAATATGTTGCCAAATTTCAAGATCAGATCCTTGTGAGCCAATCGTAATCGTATCAGATTTAGCATTTTTACTTGAGTTGCTATAGCTATGAATTCCAAAGACCACAACCGCAATCACCACAATAATTCCAATAATCCATAAATAACTTTTCTTCATCCTAATTTCCTCTTTTCTAATATCTCTCTACTCGCCGTGCTAACCAATCGCCAAAAGTTTGAACAATAAATACCATGATTAAGATTACAATTGTTGCCGTAATCGTGATGTCATTTTCAAATCTGGCATAACCAATGCTGATGGCAACATCCCCTAAGCCGCCAGAACCGATTGCACCTGCCATCGTCGTCAAACCTATTAAACTGATAATTGTAACGATAGAAACTCGGATAATATCGCTAAGTCCCTCACGCAAATAAATACGCCAAATAATTTCCGCCGGACTTGAGCCCATCGATTCGGCCGCTTCAACTACCCCTCGATCAACATCCAATAACGCATTTTGAATCTGCCGCGCATAAAATGGGAAAATACCGAATATCAGTGGTACCAAAGAGGCAGTTGTACCGACTGTCGTACCCACCAGAAAATTGGTTAATGGTGAAATCACTGCCAATAAAATAATGAACGGAATTGACCGCAATAAGTTGACGATTTTATCTAAAATTGAATAACTCACTCGGTCTTCAAGGATGCCGCCCGGCTGAGTCACAACTAATAAAATACCTACGGCCAGTCCTAACACTCCAGCGATGACTGCCGAAAATAGTGTCATATATATTGTTTCAAAAATTGCTGAAATAAATTGTTCTTTCATTGCAATTACGTTTGGAATTAATGCTGCCATGTATCTCACTCCCCTTTCTGCTTAGCCTGTAGTAATCTAGTACGGACGCCAGCAGTTTGTAAATCTGAAATTGCACGTTCAATTGACGCCTCTTCACCCGTAATAATCGCAATCGTATATCCCACGTTTTCGCCATCTACTTGGTCGATATTTGCAAATAAAATATTGACATTCAGTTGATATTTTTGCGAAAGTTCAGAAATTAAGCCTTCCTTGCTGGCATTTCCAATGAAATTTAGATAAATTAACCGCTGATTATCACCGAGTGTTGATAAACTTGGATCTGCGGTGATTCTTTCAATCGCAGATTTAACATTGGTAGAAGTTTCCACAAAATCATTAGTGAGCGTTTCTTGCGGGTTAGTAAACACTTCAGCAACCTTTCCTCGTTCAATAATTTGCCCTTCTTCCATCACCGCAACATTATGGCAAATTCCTTTTATAACTTGCATTTCATGAGTAATCAAAACAATAGTCAATCCCAATTCAACGTTTAATTTCTTGAGTAATTCCAGGATTGAGGTCGTCGTTTTCGGATCGAGAGCACTAGTCGCTTCATCAGAAATCAAAACCTTAGGATTGTTTGCTAATGCCCTTGCAATGGCCACTCGTTGCTTCTGACCACCAGATAGTTGTGATGGATATGAGGTCGCATACTCTTCTAGTCCGACTAATTTCAATAACTCTAATGATTTACCCTCACGTTCATTTTTTGACAATTTTTGACTTAACAAAGGATATTCCACATTTCCCTGCACGGTTCGTGTTTTCATCAAATTAAAGTGTTGAAAAATCATTCCAATTGATTTTCGAGCATTTCTCAATTCCTGTGGATTAAGTCCCTGTAATTCTTGATTATCAATCGTCACCGTACCTTTTGATGGTCTCTGTAATAAATTCATTACTCTCACCAAAGTACTTTTCCCTGCACCCGAGTACCCAATAATTCCGTAGATGTCTCCTTTGTTGACATCTAAAGACACATCATCAACTGCAGCAATATCTTTTCCATCTCGTTTAAAATCAACAGATATATTTCGCAAGGAAATTAATTGTTTTGAATCTTCACTCATAATTTAATTTTCCTTTCCAACAATCTCTTTGACACCAAAGATAATCGGTGCAATTTGTTTTAAATAGTTTTCGTCAATTTCATCAAAAGTATTAAACTCTGGACTATCTAAATCCAAGACACCCCAAAACTGCTCATTTTTAAAAATTGGTACCACAATTTCAGACTTCGAGGCGCTATCGCAAGCAATGTGCCCTGAAAAGTTATGAACATTTGGCACAATTTCAGACCTCAACGTTGCAGCAACTGTACCGCAAACACCTGATCCAATCGCAATATGCATGCACGCTGGTTTTCCCTGAAATGGTCCTAATATTAATTCATCATTTTTAAAACGATAGAATGATGTTCCGTTTAAATTTGGAAGCCCATTAAAAATTAACGATGCTAGGTTACTCATGTTTGCAACCAGATCGGTTTCACCTTCTAAAAGTGCTTTTGCTTGTGCTAATAATAATTGATATCGTTGCTCTTTCTCTGCCATTCCAAAAACCTCATTTCAAGCAAAAAAGCACTTTCGCCCAAGTATCTATTTCTAGATAAAAGGACGAAAGTGCTTTTTCGTGTTACCACCTTAATTTAAGCAACCCTCACGAATTGCTTCTCATCGGGTACTTAAATACAGTAGTGATAAAGTACTTACTGTAAGTGCATACCCTAACTCTGTAACGGGAGTCCCCGGCACAATCTAACGAACGCTCGATTGTGAAACTGCATTTATAAGACCATCTTCAGAAACTCACTATTGTTATCTTTCACCAAGCAATAACTCTCTTAAAATAGTTTGTAACCTACTCATCTTTGCACGTCATTTAATTTATTATGTTTTCCATTATTGAACACCAACTTATGAAAGTCAACTTAAAAATTAAAATTAGATTAATAACTAAACACAATATTCTCATTTATAATTGCTAAAAACATAGAAAAAACGCGCCAACTACGTCAGCGCGTTTCCATTATTATTCAGCAATAATTTCATCTTCAACTTTATTACTTTGTTTAGCATATTTCTTAACCAAATAGAACACTGGTAATCCGACAGCCACAATTGCAAGTGAAGCAAATGAACCAATTGGATCGTTGAAAATTTGGCTAATTGTCACAAACAATGCACCAACAATCGCAATGATTGGCGTGATTGGATATAAAGGTGTTGAAAATGGCCGTTCTGCGCCCTTGTTACGTTTTCTCAGCAAGAATACGCCAATAAATGCAGCGATATAGAAACAGTAAACCGTGAAAATACATAAATCTGAAAGATAATCAGCATTTGAAAATGTCACCATTAAGGTAGCAATTAGTAAGATGACTACTGTTGAAACCATAGGTGCATGTGTTTTTGAATTTAGATATGCCAATTGTTTTGAAAATGGCAAATCATTTCGTTTGGCCATCGCATACATAATCCGTGGGAAAGTCATAATCTTCCCGTTCATACATCCCATAATTGAGATGATTACCCCGATATTTAATAATCGTCCACCAATTGTCCCAAAGGCTTTTTGAGCAAGATAAATTGTGGTGTTGTCGCCTAACTTGCTAACCATATTAGCTGGGATTGCATTGAAAACCCCAAACGTAACAGCAGTATAAACAATCAAAACGAACACTAATCCAAAGACAATGGCACGAGGCAAAATACGTTGTGGATGCTTAATTTCACCACCAAGATTAGCAATCAAAATCCAGCCATCATATCCAAACAAGGTTGCCAACACGGCTACCCCAAAAGTCCCAGAATTTTCATGAACATGGGTAATAGTTTGTCCAACTGCACCTTCATGACCGTAGAAAAGTCCAAAAATGATGATAGCAGCAATTGGTAATAGTTTTGCCAACGTGGTGATAATCGCAAAGGCAGCACCTAAACGATTTTCTAGCATGTTTAAGCCACCAATTAAGACCATTGAAGCAATGGCCAATGGAATTAACCACGCATTACTCAGCCCAAAGAAATTAACCAACAACAAGGCGAGATAACCGGCCAGTGATGCGATAATCGCAGGCCCGTAGACAATAATTTGCATCCAACCTGACAAAAATCCGAGGACACGCCCATAAATCTTTTCCATATAAATATATAATCCACCAGTATATGGTAATTGGGCTCCGATTTCAGCAATCGTCAAGCCGGCAGTTAGGGTGATAATTCCACCAACGACCCATGCTAACAAAGCCATGGTAGATGAGCCAGCACTGTCTAAAACTGCTCCTTGTTTAAAAAATATTCCGGATCCGATAACAGTCCCAACGACTAATGCTAGTGCTGACCATAATCCTAACGACCTTTTTAACTCAACTTCTTGTTTCATATGCGAAGTCCTCCTCCAATTAGTTAATGGAATACGATAACATCAAGATGTCAATAACTCAAATATGAAAATTTGACGAGCACGGATATTATCGCGATAAAATATGAAACTAATCCCTCCCTGATGGGATTTATATTTGTTAATCATCACTATTTATAAATATATTTATATCGTTAAAACGTGCCTTTTTATAAATATATTTATATTTATTCTCCTCCATATAGCCATGCATACAAGACATTAAAAATAATTGCCGGTTGGCTATTAATTGGATTAATTTTATTGTATGCGCCAATCCACTTCTTGTACGCTTGCTTGGTTGGAATTGTTTGTGGGCCTGGTAATGTTTGACCCTCATATTCCTTCGCTAACAGTGTTAATGGTGTAGCATCCCCATCTTTCGCTACTTCATTTTTCCAATCATTGGGATCCTGATTGTTTTCCATGGCTTTTAAATCTAATAGAATACCCGCATAACCACCAACTTTATAAGCTTCTGTCACAGCTCCAGTAGCTCGATAGGCCGGATTATCATTTTTTAATAACGCAGTAATTGCTGGATATACTTCACTTTCATTTTTAACTTGATTTGGATAAGCCGCATACAAAGCTGACTTCAATTCATAATAGAAGGCCGTTCCTTCGAGGCGATCATATAAAATGGATGCGTCGTAATCTTTCTTATCCTGTTTTTCATATTGATTGTAGGTTGCTAAGGAATCCTTGATATGAGTATCGCGGTTATCGGTATCAGTAATCGCTAATGACAGTTGCTACATTAACAACATTCTGCTGCGGCGACCGGTTGAATCACTTAAGCGTTCGTCCCGGTTTAAATTACCATATTTATTGTCGCCCCAATTTTTCTGGGTAATCGTGTGAAACAATTCATGACTGTAGGATAAAAATTGATCATAGGTTCCAAGATGTTCATATCTTTGATATACATAGTAATTAGATAGTGCCTGAGGTGAGACGGTTATATATACCCCTTCGATTCCATTCCCACTAAAGGGATTCCACTCACCTGTAACTTGCATGGTTGAAGGAACATTATATGAATCGAATTGCTTAGACGTTAATTTTTTATATTCTCCACTAGGATTTACTAGATAAGCCGTCTTAGTTTTAACATCCTGTGCAATTAAATATTGATTCTTTTGTGGATTATTTGGCCAATAATTATTCAAATGTTCATTATAATTTTTAACCTGACTGGATACTACTTTAACGTAGCCCAGCATTGTTTTCGGTTGCGTTCGTGCTGCTGCTCCAAACCGGTAATTACTAGAACTGACTGCTGCAATTGTCGGTTGATTCGTTGAGTGCAACTTAAACAAAAATTTGTGTCCAATAAAAACAGTTGCGTATAGCAGCACTACTAAACCAATAATCACGATAAAAAACCACTTAAAAAAGCGTCGAACGTGGTGTTTGCCCTTCACTTTTGCCATAATTACTCCCCCAATTAAATTGTTAACCTCCGAAATTATACAACACAAAAATAGCACACCAACCCTCAAAATAAAACTGAAAAGAGTTGGTCTGCTATTTATGATAATAATTATTAAGAATTCAAGCCTAATTTGCCGAAAATCTCATCGACATAACGCAAGTGATAATGATAATCAAAGGCATCCGCAATGTCTTCCATACTGAGGCGTTCGATAATCGCTGGACTAGCTTCCACTAAATCACGGAACTGAATTTGTTCGTCCCAAGATTTAGCAGTTAATGGTTGCACTGTATCATATGCAGCTTCACGAGAAAGACCAGATTCAATTAACTTCAATAAAATGCGTTGACTGTAAATTAAACCATACGTCCGATCCATATTTTTCAACATGGTTTCGGGGAAAACCGTCAGATTTTCTAAGATTCGACTGAAACGATTAATCGCATAGTCTAACAAAGTTGTGGTGTCTGGCAAGATAATCCGTTCTGCAGATGAATGTGAAATATCACGTTCATGCCACAATGGGATGTTTTCATAAGCCGTCACTGCATGGCCGCGAATGACCCGGGCAATCCCACAAATATTTTCGGAACCAATTGGATTACGCTTGTGTGGCATTGCTGACGATCCTTTTTGACCCTTAACAAAGCGTTCTTCAACCTCATGGATTTCCGAGCGTTGCAGTGAACGAATTTCCGTTGCGAATTCTTCTAAACCAGTGGCAATTAATGCCAAAGTTGAGATATATTCTGAGTGTAAATCTCTTGGTAAAACCTGGCTCGCGATTGGCTGTTGATTCAAACCTAATTGAGTCACCACACTAGTTTCAACCTGAGGTGGCACATTCGCAAATGTCCCCACCGCACCACTAATTTTACCCGTTTCAACGCCGGCAGCAGCATGGTCAAAACGTTCAATATCGCGTTCAATTTCTGCATACCAACGGCCTAATTTAAGTCCGAAAGTAGTTGGTTCGGCATGCACTCCATGGGTCCGCCCCATCATCACCGTATTTTTATATTTAACCGCTTGTTTAGCAATCACATCTTTAAACATCAACAAGTCTTTACGCAAAATTGCGTCAGCTTGTTTTAATAACACTCCGTTGGCAGTATCGACAACGTCAGTACTCGTTAATCCATAATGAACCCACTTTTTCTCGTCGCCTAATGATTCTGAAACTGTTCGCGTAAACGCCACGATATCATGATGAGTAGTTTCTTCAATCTCTGCCACACGTTCAGCCGTGAAAGTTGCATTTTCAGCAATCTTTTTAGCATCTTCGGCAGGGACTTCACCTTGTTCCACCCATGCATTCGTTGCAGCGATTTCTACTTTTAACCATGCAGCATACTTATTTTCATCTGACCAAATCTGAGCCATTTCGGGTCTTGAATAACGATCTAACATTATTTAACTGTCTCCTTTTGTCCCCATGGGTTTTGTAAAATTAAAGTTTGCAAGCGATCTGGACCAACTGAAATTGTTTCCAATGGAATTCCAGTTAATTCAGTTAAACGATTTAAATAATTTTGAGCATTGACCGGCAACTTTTCAAAATCAGTAATCCCAGTAATATCTTCGTTCCAGCCTGGCAATTCTTCATAGACTGGTTCGCACTTAGCGAGTTCCGTTAAACTAGCTGGATAATAATCGACTTCTTTGCCATCGATTTTATACGCTGTACAAATCTTGATTGTTTCCAAACTCGTTAACACATCGAGCAAGTTTAAACTGAGACAAGTCAGTCCAGACACGCGGCGAGCATGACGCATTGCCACTGAATCAAACCAACCAATTCGACGTGGACGTTTAGTCACCGTTCCGTATTCATGACCAGTTTCACGAATATAATCGCCAACTTCATCCGTCAATTCGGTTGGGAATGGACCATCCCCAACTCGAGTTGAATAGGCTTTACTGATACCTAAAATAGTTTCAATCTTGTTAGGTCCAATTCCAACCCCTGTTGTGACACCACCGGCAATTGGATTTGATGAAGTAACGTAAGGATAGGTACCGTGATCAATATCTAACATTACGCCTTGAGCACCTTCAAATAATACGTTTTCGCCATTATCAAGGGCATCATTAACGAGAACAGATGTATCCGTCACGTATTGTTTAATTTGTTGACCGTAACCATAGAATTCTTCAAAAATATCATCGAATTTAAGTGGTTCAACATTGTAAATCTTTTCGAACAATTGATTCTTTTCTTCTAAGTTTAACTTCAATTTTTCAGCAAAAATGTCTTTATCTAACAAATCTGCAATCCGAATCCCCACACGTGCAGCTTTATCCATGTACGTTGGGCCGATTCCCTTATTAGTTGTCCCGACCTTTAATTTACCCTTGGCCTTTTCCTGACATTCATCCAATAAAATATGATATGGCAATGTCACATGGCTGCGACTCGAAATTCTCAATCCACTTGGGTTAACACCCTTATCTTCTAAATAAGTAAGTTCTTCAATCAAGGCTTTAGGATTGACGACCACTCCATTACCAATCACACTGAGTTTATCAGAAAAGAAAATTCCTGATGGAATCAAATGTAACTTGTAAGTTTCACCATCAAAGACAATTGTGTGTCCAGCATTGTTACCACCTTGATACCGAACAATCACACTAGCATCCTGACTGAGATAATCAGTCATTTTACCTTTACCTTCGTCGCCCCATTGACTTCCAACTATAACTACTGCTGACATTTAGTCACCTCATAATATTGAGCCCAATCACAAGGCACATACCTTGTCTCATCGTCTCATTTTTGTCCGATTTTAGATGTGAAAAACCGGCTTTTTCTCACTATTATAGTGTAACAATTTGCCGTTATCTGGTCAATAGTAAAACACGAACTTTAATTACTTAAATTTAATTAATATACGTTTTTATTGTTGACATTGTGACGTAAAGTGCGTATATTCTTTAGTTGGTTATGAAAGACGAACTTTTTTGAGGAGAGATTAACTATGGAAACATTCGATTATGATGATATTCAACTAGTACCTAGCAAATGCATTATTGAGAGCCGACATGATGCCGACACCAGTATTCAATTTGGCCCACGAAAATTTAATATTCCTGTGGTCCCAGCAAACATGGCTAGCGTGATTGATGAAGACCTCGCAATTTGGATGGCTGAACATAATTATTTCTATGTGATGCATCGTTTCACACCTGAAAAGCGTCTTGAATTTGTGCACGATTTAAAAGAACGTGGCTTGTTTGCATCAATTTCAGTTGGTATCAAACAAACTGAATACCAATTCATTGATGATTTAAAGGCTGCCAATTTAGAACCAGAGTACATCACGATTGATGTTGCCCATGGTCATTCCGATTATGTAATTAAAATGATCCAATACATCAAAAAAGAATTACCGGGAAGTTTTGTAATTGCTGGTAACGTGGCTACTCCTGAGGCTGTGCGTGAGCTTGAAAACGCTGGTGCTGATGCGACTAAAGTTGGGGTGGGCCCAGGTAAAGCATGTATCACTAAATTAAAAACTGGATTTGGAACTGGCGGTTGGCAATTAGCTGCCCTCCGTCTTTGTAGTAAAGCTGCACGTAAGCCACTCGTGGCCGATGGTGGTATCCGCCATAATGGGGACATTGCTAAATCCGTTAGATTTGGTGCATCGATGGTGATGATTGGTTCGCTCCTAGCCGGTCATGAAGAATCACCAGGGAATATGATCAAAATTGATGGCAAAACATACAAACAATATTGGGGTTCAGCTTCTGAAACCCAAAAAGGCGCTTACCGTAACGTTGAAGGTAAGCAAATGCTAGTGCCATTCCGTGGTAGCATTAAAGATACCCTTGATGAAATGCAAGAAGATCTTCAATCATCAATTTCTTACGCTGGTGGGCGTGATCTTGAATCCATCCGTAAAGTTGACTACGTGATTGTTAAAAACTCAATTATGAGTGGAGATTATTAAAATAAAATGTTGCTGACTCAAGCGGTCAGCTTCGGAGCATTAACGAAGAATAACAGCTATCGATTAGACTTTAATCGATGGCTGTTATTTTAGTTAAGTGACGAAGTTGCTTGAGAAAGCACGAATATGCAAGAGTGTGAAACCAACTGTTTAGGTTGTGAGCTTCTAACGACAAAAGGCAAACTACAATTCGCTTTATGAATTGTGGCTTGCCTTTTAAGTTTGGTGAACGGCTTATGTCGAACGTCCTTAAGTTTAAATTTCAACTAGTTGATTAATTGATAGTAAGTATAAATATTTGTGTTCAACCGGAACATTTTCAATCCGTGTAAGAGCTTCTGAATATAAGTTAACTTGTCCGCGATATTTTTCAACAATTTCGTCGATATTATCATGAACATCATCAGTCTTATAATCAAAAATCGTCACTGCACCATCATTAATAAAATATCCGTCAATAATTCCATGAATCAAAATTTCTTCATCTGAATCTTTAAGATCTTCAAATAAAGTTTTAGCCGGTAATAACAACGAGAATGGTGTTTCACGTTTTAATGAATTACCGTTTGCAATTACTTGTTGGCCAAATTCAGATTGATAGAACTCAATAATCGATTCTCGATTAATCTTCAACGCAATACTTTCAGGAATCGTTTTCGCAATGGTTAATTGTTTGATCAAACGGTCCACATCTTCAACCGTTGGCACTTGGTTTAAATCTAATAACTGAAAAATCAAATGCGTTGCTGTCCCAATTTCGGCAGCGGTTGGCGCTTTTTCTTCTCGCAAGAATTGTGGTTTACCGAACTCAACATTCGTATATCGTCCTTGTTTTTTATCAACATTTTCTAAGTCCAATTGAATCAATTCATGATTATCAGGATCATCAAAGAGACGTTTGATTTCAGAAACTGACTGATAGGCCGTTGTTTGAGTAGCAGCCCGATTGGGATATTGGTAATTCAAAATATGCTTTATCAAATTTTGTTGTTCAATAGTCAATTGTACTTGTTCTTCGTCGGTTTCTTCATTTACTTCAATCGTGTTAGGTTGCGTTTCGCTAATGCCCAAATCGGCTTCAGTGACAATATTAAATGTAAATTTAGACTTGTCTTCATTTAAATTTGGTAACGGAGCGTAACCTGAAACTAAATGCGATTTAAAGCTTGGATGCCGGGCAATGGCCATTCCAATCCACTGCATAAAATTATTAGCATTCAACCTAAGTTGCGGAGGTAACGGTAATTGAGTCGCCTGAAAAGCGGACTCCCAACTCTCTACCTTTTTAATTCCACTAGGCGCTTTGCCAGTAATAATCAAACGCTGTTCGGCACGTGTTAACGCCACATACAACAGTCGCATTTCTTCGGCTTGGTTCTTTCGATTCTTATCGTCCTTCAATAGTTGTTTTTGAATCGTATCAATTTTGATTCGTTGCGGATCTAGATAAGTAATCCCAATGCCTTTTTTACCATCCAAAATAAACGATGATTTTTGAAAATCACTTCGATTAAATTGTCCAGTCGTATTCATCAAAATCACCACTGGAAATTCAAGCCCCTTGCTCCCATGAATCGTCATCACATTAACCGTATTCGTATCAACCTGGGTCTGTGCTTCAGCTAAATCTTGTTCCTTTTTCTGCATTTGATTAATGAAGCGAACAAATTGGAAGATTCCTTTAAAACTGCTCTGCTCATAATCATGTGCGCGATTATAAAGAGCATGCAGATTAGCCTGACGTTGCCGTCCTCCCGGCATTCCACCCACATAATCAAGAAAACCAGTTTCTTCAAAAATAGACCAAATTAAGTCAACAAGCCGATTTTGCTTTGCAATTTGTTTAAACTGATCGAGCTGGGTCAAAAACTTAGTGATTTTTTCATGCAATCGCTGACCAAATTCATCATTTTGAGCTGTTGTTCTGTGAGCAAAATCTTGCAGCGCTTGGTAATATTGATCAGTTTTATTTTGAATTCTCAAGTAGGCTAATTCATTTTCATCCAATCCCACAATTGGAGAACGTAAAACTGCCACTAACGGGATATCTTGATATGGGTTATCGATAATCCGTAATACTGACATCATAATGCGGACTTCAGTAGCTTGAAAATAGTTTTCCGAGCCACTCAGGGTGACTGGAATTCCTAACAAACCAAATTGTTCTTCAATCACTGGGTTATTTGAACGTGATGCAACCAAAATCGCAATATCTCCGTACTCAATTGGACGATCTTGACCAGTTGAACGATCAATCACCGTCTCGTGTTCTTGGACCATCCTTTTAATTCGTTGACCGACCATGACGGCTTCCCCGACTGTTTTATCGATATTTTCATCAGTACTATCATCGGCATCTTCAGTATCATTATTCGATTCTTCTTTGACTGAATTTGATTCATATAACAAAATTTCAGCAGGTGCATCCTTGGTTGAATCATAATCATTCACTGCCCCAAATTTTAAATGAGCATCATCATCATATTCCATTTCGCCAACGTTAGAATCCATCAATTGTTCAAAAATCAAGTTGGTAAAATTAATTACATTCCCGACCGAGCGAAAGTTTTCTGCCAACACAATTGCTTCACCATCGGCGTTAGATGACTGCCGATATTGATCATATTTACCCATAAATAAGCTAGGGTCGGCTTGTCTAAACTGGTAAATTGATTGCTTCACATCCCCAACCATAAACATATTGCCCGGTTCTTTACTGACAATTTGTTGCAAAATACTTTCCTGTAATTGATTCGTATCTTGATACTCATCGACCATTACTTCGGTATAATGCGACTTTAACTGTTCAACCACTGCTTGGCCTTCGGGTGATTCATTCGTTAATATTTGATAGGCAAAATGTTCCAAATCGTTAAAGTCAAGTGTATGTTTCAGTTGCTTTTCTGCCGCAAACGCCACCCGATAAGCTTTGACAACTTCCACTAACTTTGCAACCAGGATTTCTGTTTCACGTGTAACATTTTTTACATCGGCTTCATTTTGAAGAAAATACATATCCTTCAGTTTCAAAATGATAGCTTTGGCATGATTACGTGCTTCCTTAATTGGTTCAAACGCAGCTGCGGCATCTGGATCAGAATTTTTTCGAGGGCCCAAGAATTTTTTGAACTCACAATTATGAAACAACTCGAAACTTTTATTCCACGTGTCATTTTTAACCGAGAACACAATTCCCTGTAATTGAGCCATTTCATTTTCCAAAATAATCCGCGGTTTATCAAACACATCTTCCCCAGCGGCATTAATCGCCATCTCTAGTTCTGATTCTGCTTGCTGTAGCTCTTCCAATAATATTGGTAATAACTGTTGCTGGTATAGGCTAGTCTCGACAAAATTGGCATCATCTAATTGATAAGATTTAACTAAAGCATTTAACCACTTTTCTGGGTCTGGTGTCGCATTAGCAAATTCATCGACCTTTTGTACCACTTCTGTCAACCCGTCATCACTGCGATCATTAGAGAAGTTTTGCGTTAAACGTTCAAAAACATCATTATTTTGGGCATAAAATTCTTCGCGTACATCATCCCAGACGCTTTCACGCAATAACTGTTTCTCAGTTTCATCAGTCATTAATCTAAATTGTGGATCCAAGTCAATCACATAGTAATATTGCTTGATGAGATGCAAACAAAATGAGTGCAGTGTACTAATATCTGCAACAGCTAAACGGTTAATTTGAATTTTAAGGTGGGCTTTTAATTGATCATCATCAGTTGCGTCAATAGTTTTGCGTAATGCTTTAGCAATTCGATCGCGCATTCCCTTCGCGGCAGCGTCAGTAAAAGTAACCACTAATAGCTCATCAATATTTTCATGATGTAACAGTTTTTGAATTACTCGTTCAACGAGGACTGATGTTTTACCTGAGCCAGCGGAGGCGGAAACTAAGATATTTTGATTACCATCTTCAATCGCTTGTAATTGATGGTCTGTAAAGTGAGTTGCCATTATTTACCGTCCTCCTTAAGCAATTTAAAAAAGTCTTTATTTGCTGGTAGTTCAATGTCGTGATAGTTGTTATCTGGTAACATTGCGTCAAATTGGAAAATGTCTTTATATGGTGAATATTGCAAGGCAGTTTTCTTTTGATTGTAGCGTGCTGGATTTAATTCAACCGAGCCGGCAAAGATTTTATTTGCCGCATTAATAATCCGTTCTTCATTTCGATCCAATAATAATTGTAATTGCTCACGGGTAATTAAACTGCTATTACTGCCTAAGCGACTACCATTTTTATCTTCACTTTTATTAAATGAAAGTGGAAAAACCAATGATTTGCCAGCTTCATCCCCATTTAATGATAAATCAATCGAATCAAGCAACGATGGATCCTTAATCAAGATACCTTTGTACATATTAGCCTTCAGTCGTGCAGTTTCCAGATTGGTTTTCATATCCGCCAATTTAAAGGTGGGATTTTGAATGTGTAAATATAAGGCACTCGACAGGACACTTCCATCAATACCTAATTGACTAGTATCCTTTTGTAACACATTCAGATAAGTCATCATTTGCATGGCTAACCCAGCATAGACTTCAGAAAATTTAACATCTTTGTCACCCGACTTATAGTCCACAATTCCAGCAAAATTTTGTTTGTCTGCAATCATGGTGTCGATTCGATCAATTTTTCCACGCACACGCACTTGCTTTCCATTGTCCAAGTCGAAATTAAGTCCTGGGATTCCGGTTTGACCATTAATGTCACCAAACATCACTTCGGACCGTAATGGATCCATTCTTGATTTAAGGCTTTGCTGTTTTAATGTCTGCGCAATTTGTAATACTGTGGCTTGTAATTGGAGGCCAATATAATTCATCCGATGTGAACTATTAAGGATCATAAACTGCGGTTGTTGAATGATTTCCTGGGTAATTCGCGGAATCATTTCATTAATTTCGTCCATCGAAACGGTCCTAATTGTTTGCCCTTTTTTCACCAGTTCCTTAATAAACCCATCCAGAACACTATGGAATAGTTCTCCTGAATTGGCGGCCGTTAATTCAAATTCATCTCGTTCTTGAAGCTTCAAACCAAATTTTAAAAAGTAAGCATATTCATTTTGATAAAATTCTTCGAGTTTGGAAACTGAAGTGCGAATCGTATCCCCATACAAACCATTAACGATATCAGGTTTCAAAGCGACCGGTTGATTATGATAAATCAGTCCACCCATCGAACGATGATAATGATTTTGAAATGCTGAATTATGTTTTAGGTAGTTATCAATAAACCGCCAGGCATTATTTTTAACGGTTTTTAAATCTAGCGCTAACCGTTGTACTCTGACCAACACACTTAAGGTTGACGAAGGAGTCCCAACATATTGTGCAGCTTTATGATCTGTAATCTGTGGCGAAGTTTGATATTTAGCTGCCTGCAAGCCAAAGTGATTCATTAAAGAAATCGTGTAAGGTGACATCTTATATTCGTGACCATCATCATCCATTGTGGCAAAAGAAATAATTAGCCGTTCATTGCCATTCACTAACGCTAGGTAATTGACAAACGATTCATTCACTAACTGGTCGATGTTCCCGGCAGGTAAAAATTGCGTATCGTCTAACAGGCCTTCAAAAGTTTCCTTATCTTGATCTGATAGGAGTAACTGTGTGCTACTAGCTTCTGGCATCACCTGATCATTGGCGCCAACCACAAACACGACCCGTTTCTTCTGACTCTGGACAATCCCAATTTCTGAAATCACTACTTGATCTAAAGTCGACGGAATTTGTGAGTAGGTTGCTGAATCAAAGCCTGCTTGCATTAGATTATTAAAGTCATCAACGTCAAATGGTTGCTCACCTAAAATGGCCACAAACTCATCTAACGTACCGCAGAAAGTCTGCCAAACTTGTTGAGCTTGGTCCGCTACTTCAAGATTACCCGCCTCATTTTGTTCTTGATACCAAGCCTTTAGCTGTTCGTCGACCCCTACGTCAATTAAAAATTGATAGAGGACGGTGGCAGCTTGCGTACCGGTCACCGCCGCATCCAGTTTTTTAAAGAATGGTGGTAAAATTTCTTTAATGTAGTGGCGAATTAAGTTAATTTGGCGAGTCGCAGTTTCAACTTTGTCTGACTGTACACCCATATCGTTGTCTCTGAATTGGAAGTACTGCCAGTCATCTTTACGTACCCATGTTTCACCATGAAATCCCGTTTTTAATAACCAATTTTCAGTAATAGCCAATGCATCCCGAAAATCTGTGGCTGACATAGATTTACCATCAACTTGGGGAATTAATAATTCAGTTTTCAACAGTTGCATGACATCGGCATGACGATAGTAATGACTCTTCACATTGAAAAGCGCATTTAATAGCGCCACCAACGGATGATCATTCATTAATTTTTCGTGGTCATCAAAAACCGGAATATCAAATTGCTTAAACGTTGGTAGTAGGGCAGAACTATACACATCCATATGTTTCGTTAAAATCAGAAAATCACGATAACGATATTTACCAGTGGCCACTAATTGACGAATTTGCCGCGCCACTTGTCGTAATTCCGTCAATCTGCTATCAGCTGTAAAAACCGTCACGGATGATTGATCAGCTAACTTTGTCGGTGCAATTTGTGCCATCTTCGCATCTGCAATGAGTAAATCTTCAACTTGTTTTAGGTCCGATGTTACACGTGAAACTTTAGCATACGTATCAAACTCATGGTGCACGTGGAAAGTTTCCGCAACATTATACAAGCGATGGTACAGTTTACCAGATTCCACAAACATATCATTGACATCGGGTACATCTTGGATAGCAGGTTTATCTAATTCTAAAGCCATCACCACCGTCTTAGCTTGTTTAATTAATGCAGTTGCGATATTTAGCTCGCTGGCCGTGAATTGGGAGAATCGATCCAAATAAAAATGGGCATGGCTAAAATCATTACTTTCTAAAAAGTCAGCTAACTGTTGATACATTTCCGAATTACCTAAATATTGACCCACCATCGCAAGTTCGTATTCACGATAAATAATCACTAAATCGTGTAATTTAGCGTTCAGCGTTTGATTAGTTTGAGTTACTTGATTGGCTAACTGTGCCAAATCATCAGCGCTAATATTGGCTTGCTTCAGTTCTTCTAATTGTCGTGTAACTTCCCCAACAAAACCAGCTTGGTCAGCTTCACCTGCATACAATTTCAGCTCACCTTGATGTTTTTTCATAATTTGAAAGACTAACATGTTCAAACCGTTAGTCGAAATCCGTGGTACTTGATACCCTGCCGTATTGCGTAAAAAGAACCAAGCCAAGCGGCTAAATGACAACACCTGCAACTTGGATTGGGCGTACATGTCGGCCTCATCACCCTGCAGTTTTCCCAGACGTGACAGAACGTCCAACTCAGATTCAAACTTAATATGGTTGGGAACTAGATAATAGAACTGATCATTGGGAAATTTTTCCATATCTTCAGCCAAGCGTTCCACCATGGCCTGTTGATGATCCATCGCTGCAGTTCCTAAAACAAATCCTAAGCTCATCAATAACTCCCCTTTGCAACACATGTTCAATGCTTAAATGTGCCCTATATTTTTCAAAAAACTATCACCATTATTTTAGCATTGATATAGTTGAATTAAAAAATTAATATCGGTATGATTGATAATAATTACATTAAAAAGAAATGAGGAAATATCATGGCTTGGGAAAACGATTTAGGCGACCAACTTTTCCATCAAAATATGGACAATGTGGCACCGACCGGAATTATTCAATATTATAATCTCGTCGTCAAAGAAGCTCGCGGTGCTGAGGTGACTGACGTTGAAGGTAAGCAATATATCGATTTACTTGGTAGTGCATCTGCCATGAATGTTGGTCACAATCATCCCCACGTGGTTGAAGCCATGCAGCGTCAAATTAACGAACTCGTCAGTTATGATGCCGGCTATTTTACCAATCCAACCAGTATTGCTTTGGCGGAACGCTTAGCTAATCTAGCGCCCGGTGATGGCAAACATAAAGTTGCTTTCGGTACTTCCGGTTCTGACGCAAACGACGGCATTATCAAATTTGCTCGTGCAGCTACCGGTCGTTCTTATGTCGTGTCCTTTGAAGGCAGTTATCATGGTTCAACTTTTGGCGCATTATCAGTTGGCGCCTGCGACGTGGATATGGTTCGCAAAGTCGGTCCATTGGTGCCCAATATCGTACACGTTCCCTTTCCTGATTTATATCGTCATTATCCTAATGAAACTGAACATGATATCGCCATGCGTTATTTGGCCGATTTCATGCGTCCCTTCAATACTTACTTACCAGCTGAAGAAGTGGCCTGTGTCTTAATTGAACCAATTCAGGGGGACTCTGGAATCATCAAACCACCCGCTGAATATATGCACGCCATCTATGACTTTTGTCAGGAAAATGGCATTTTATTTGCCGTTGACGAAATCAATCAAGGACTTGGCCGCGCCGGAAAAATGTGGTCAATTGAACATTTCGGGATTGAGCCTGACTTAATTTCAACAGGTAAGTCAATCGCTGCTGGCATGCCTCTCAGCGCTGTAATCGGTAAAGATGATATTATGAACTCACTTGGTACTTCTGCGCATGTTTTCACTGCAGGCGGTAACCCAGTTTGTGCAGCTGCTTCATCTGCCGTACTCGATGTTATCCGAGACGAAAAACTCGCTGAAAAATCCACTATCGATGGTGAATATGCCAAAGCCCAATTTTTAAAACTCCAAGCTCGTTTTGACTTTATTGGCGATGTGCGGATGTTTGGTCTCAACGGTGGTATTGAAATTGTTAAAGATAAAGAATCAAAAATTCCCGATAATGATGCTGCTGCACATATTATTTTTCGCGCCTTCCAAAAGGGCTTAATCTTGGTTAAACTTGCCGGCAATGTACTTCGCTTCCAGCCGCCACTTGTGATTACTCGTGATCAACTTGATCAAGTTTTTACCATCCTGGAAGAAGTTTTTGAAGATTTTAAACAAAATAAAATTGAATTACCCGACGAATTAAAAAATATGGTGTGGTAGTAAATAAGTGATGAAAAGCTCGATTAATTAGTGAGCACTAACAGAAAGTAGCTTGGTTACGGTTCCTGTAACTAAGATATTTTTAGTTAGGCGGAACTGATTGAGCTTTGAATCCGTTAAATAAGAGTGTGTTTCAAAGCGATTAACTTCGGTGCAATTAGCGAAGAATAATGTAAATAGATTTGTATTTTAATCGATTTACATTATTTTAGTTAAGTGACGGAGTTGCTTTGAAATGCACGTTTAAAAAATAAGTGATGACAAGCTCGGTTAAATAGTACGTAAGAATTTAAAAATAACACTAAATTTAATTAGTTGATGTTTATTCTACTATGTATTATATTGGTAGATGAAAAGAGAGTTAGCTGCGGTTTCAGCTAACCCTCCACCTAACATCAGTATCATTTGTTGAGTTTAAAGCGGTCGCTTATGCGATTGCTTTATTTTTTGCTCTTAAACACATGTACAAGAACAATCACAATATTTAAAATATTAGTGACTTCCGAAACGTGTTTAATGAGTCTACAATTTCCGTCTAGTTAATAAAATTTCCATGAGCAAACCACTCATTCAAATTTATTAAACTATACTCAATTGCAAATCGACTCATTGCTCACTCTAATTCTGACATATGTAGCAGAATAGTCGTAAACTATCCATTTCAACAAATGATTCCTTTCATTAGTTTTCATGATGTATCCCCCCCTGAACATCAGATTTTTTTGATGAGGAGCACAAAATGATACTAAAATCGTTAGGGTAGACTTGTTAGTAGTCTACATAGTATAAGTACGAATAATTGCCTCATTTTCCTTTAAAATAAAATATTTATATTTTTCATTGCCTGCCAATGATTTAAAATTTAACTTTTTCCCAATCGAGTAGGAGGCAGTTGATTAGTTCAGCTACCGACCTCTCACACCACCGTACGTACGGTTCCGTATACGGCGGT
>NZ_BJEB01000007.1 GCF_005405445.1 Paucilactobacillus nenjiangensis | reverse complement strand
ACCGCCGTATACGGAACCGTACGTACGGTGGTGTGAGAGGTCGGTAGCTGAACTAATCAACTGCCTCCTACTCGATTACCATTTAATTGATTATACGAATGCTTCGTACTTCACGTTTAAGCGAGCTGCGATAGCTTCAATTTCTTCAAGAGTCCGGTCATCAATTTCAATCCCGTTTTTGATATTATTTTCATATGCGAGTGCTTCTTTATCGCCGGCCACATAGATAGTTTTGCCTGGGACAGCAGGTAATGAACGAATATCTTGCAGGTAATTAGAGAATTTTTCAAAGATGGCATCTTTATCGCCAAAAATTGAAGGATCGATAGCAACGAAACTTTGACAAGGGCCCACAGATAGGTCGGTTGGAGTAATTTCATTAGACACATTACCCATGGAAAGAATTGAAGTAAATACTTCAACGATTACACCTAAACCAAAGCCTTTGTGGCTACCAGTATCTTCAGTGACACCACCTAAAGGAGCTAATCCAACGTTAGCATCAGGATCACGAAGTAAATCAAAATCTTCGGTATCATTGTGATCATAGACAGGGGTTTCGCCATCTTTGGCCACCCATAAAGCTGGCAAATCTTTTTCGAGTTTACGATAGACTTCAATTTTACCCTGAGGAACCGTCGTTGTAGCGACATCGAAAATAAAGGTATGGGGCTTTGCTGGCATTGCAAAGGCAATTGGATTAGTCCCAACTAAGGCTTTTGTCGCGTGAGTTGGTAACATGGCAGGACGTGAGTTACATGATGACATCCCCATCAGTCCTTGTTCCGCGGCCATGTTGGCATAGTAACCTGCAATGCCGTAGTGACCGGAATTACGGGTGGTAACAATTCCAATTCCATGTTCCTTAGCTTTTTGAATGGCGATATCCATACTGTAGATGCCGTTAAGTTGGCCTAAACCAAAGTGAGCGTCTACAACGGCACTGACGTCTGTTTCTTTCACAATCTCAGGAGCGCTTTGAACGCGGATTTTACCGTTTTGAATGAAGTTATCATACATGACTAAGCGTTGAACCCCGTGAGATTCAATACCATGTAAATCAGTGTAAATCAACATGTCAGCAGCTTGATGACTTTGTTCCTCTGAGAAACCATAGGCTTTGTAAATGTCGTAGACCAGTTCGTTAATTTTGGTGCTATCATATCGTTTTACCATTATATTATGTTCTCCTGTTCTATGTATAAATTGTATTGTATTTCACATGTTAGTAATAAAATTAAAAAATGTCAATCATTTTCTAATCTAATTTTAATCATAATAACCATAAAAAGAAAGGGTATTTGTGATATTTAACTAAATTAACACAAAAAAATGAAGTAAATTGGTACAATATGTTAAGAAAATAAAGGAAGGTATGTCGATATTGGATATGTTAATTTTGGCCGAAAAGGCTAGTGCAGCAAAGCATATGGCCAAGGCATTTGGTGGTACGAGTGGCACAGTGGCAGGTAAAACGTACAAAATTGTACATGCCCATGGTCACTTAATGGAGTTTAAAGATCCTGAAAAAATGGTGAAGACAGATGCCGAAAAGGAGCGCTACAGTTCTTGGTCGGATATGAAAACAATGCCATGGAATCAGGCCGATTTTTCGTGGGCCAAAACTTACGCAAAGTCATATAATTCATATACGAAAAAATCAAAATCGACGCGAGATGACGTAAATGCAATCAAGAGTGAAGCCGCCAATGCGGATGCTATTTTAATTGCGACGGATAATGATCCTTCTGGTGAAGGGGATTTACTGGGCTGGGAGATTGTCAATGCAATCAAATGGAACAAGCCGGTTTATCGGATTCGATTTGCTGATGAAACACCCAAGTCATTGAATCAAGCAATGCACAGTATGGTCGAAATCACGGACCAATTTAAACAAGGCGAATACCTCAAGTCAGATGCACGGAGCAAATGGGATTTTCTTTCGATGCAGCTGACCAGGATTTCAACGTACGCGGCGCGACAAGCGGGTTATCGAGTAAAGGTAATTAATCAAGGTCGCTTGAAGTCAGTGATTGTCTTAAAAATTTGGCAACAGCAACAATTGATTGATCAATACGTGAAGACCCCGTACTATGAAGCGAAGTTTAAAGATCCCGCTGGTCATATTTTTGCCCGTTCCTTAAAAGATGACGAACAAAAACGAACTGCCCGATTTGCAACTGAAAAAGACGGTCAAGCGGAAGTTGATAAATATACTAAAAGCCCAGTTACTAATATCAAACGCCAACACAAGACTCAAGCTCCCGGGGCCTTGATAGATTTAGCAAAGTTAGGTTCCATTCTGGCGAAGCAAGGGTTTAATTCTAAGGAAGTGCTGGCGACCTATCAAAAAATGTATGAAGCAGAAATTGTTTCGTACCCCCGAACCGAAGATAAGAAAATTACTCAAGAACAATTTAATGAGCTCTTGCCGGTAGTCGATGCGATTGCTCAAGTTGTTGGAGCTAATCAACAGCTCTTAACTCATCGAACCTTGCGGAGCAAACATCGCGCCACAGAAGCAGCCCATGGGGCGAACCGACCAGGAGTTAAAGTCCCTAGTTCGTTAGAATCATTGTCTAAGTATGGTCCGAGTGCGCAGGCGATTTATCGGACATTGGCACTTAATTATTTAGCTATTTTAGGCGAAGACTATCAGTTTGATCGGGTCACTGCAGAATTGGAATTATATCCCGATTTTAAAACTGGGTTTAATGTACCTGTGCAATTGAATTACAAGGCTATTTTTGATGATACTGACTCTGATGATGAGTCTAATTCTGTCAGTGATGTCGTGGGGCCTGAGGCAGAACCATTTGTTTATCAAGGAGCTAATCCTAAGCCAACTAGACCGAGCGCAGATTGGATTGGCAAATTTCTTGAAAAACACAATATCGGCACTGGTGCGACTCGATTGGGCGTGCAAGCTCAACTGACAAGTGGCAAAAATGCATTTATCAAAGATCAAAAAGGCTTTTATACACTGACTCAACCGGGAACCATTGCCGCCGTGTTAGTGCGCGATAGCTGGATTGGATCTCCTAATATCACCAAACAACTATTTGATCATATGGATGAAGTTGGCAAACTCAATGAATCACCGGCGATTGTAGTAAATTCGGCGACTAGAGTGATTGAACATGATTTACCAATTATTTTAAAAAACAGTCGGGAACTAACACAATTTGTCGGGAAACAAGTCAAAGCAACCAAGAAATATGCGGCCAAACCAAAGACAAAGGGTCAATTGACGAACGGCAAAGCAGTCGAGTTTAGTTCGACTTGGGGCGGTCATAAATTTACTGAAGGTGAAATTCAGCAGCTATTGGCCGGCCAGGTAATTTCATTTGCGGCTAAAAGTAAAGCTGGCAAGGCTTATACGGCTAGTGGAATGTTGAAGGAACAAACATATAAGGGCAAAAAGTTTTGGGGATTTAAAGCTGATTTTGGCAAAAAATAAAACACAGAAGTTGTTGGCATTTACCAGCAGTTTCTGTGTTTTATTTAGTCTTTATCTTGTTTGAGTAATTCCATTAAAGCTTGATCTCGTTGCGCGACAATTTTTTGGCCATCTTCACCGTGCCAGTCAAAGAATCCATGGCCAGTTTTTAAACCTAAATTGTTATCTTTAACTTTTTGATTAAGAACTGGATCAACGCCAGTATCATTAGCCAAGTCGTCGTATAGATAGGTACTAACGCCACGGAAGATATCGAGGCCACCTAGATCGGCACTTGCGATGGGTCCAACCAAGCTCCAGCGTCGGCCTAAACTGTATTTGATAATGTCATCAACTGCGGCGGGAGTAGCAATCCCTTCGTCGACAATATGCAGCGCTTCGCGAATCACCGCCAGTTGGATTCGATTCCCGACAAAGCCCAGTGATTCTTTTTGTAGTGGCACACCATGCTTACCAATCTTTTTGATTAATTGTTCGGTCAAATCCATGGTGGCTTGATTAGTTTTTTCGCCAGGAACAATTTCAACTAATGGCATTAATTGAGCCGGATTCCAAAAATGAGCGACGACGAAACGTTCTGGATGTTTTAACACAGATTGAATAGCTGTTGGACTCAGACCAGAAGTATTGGTGGCTAAAATAGTATCGTCGGAGACAAATTCCTCCACATGTTGCCAGACATTTTGTTTAATTTTCAAGTCTTCAATCACAGATTCGATGACAAAATCAGCTCTCGGGAACGCTATTTCATAATCTGTCGTAATGCTGATGCGCTGTGTAATATCTTCTAACGTTTCAGTAATCAGTCCAGCTTTTTGGAAAGTAGCAATGTCGTGGTTGATGGCATCCATTCCCTTTTCAAGTGCATCGTGACTGGAATCTAAAATGGTGACGTGATACCCATGCATGGCAAATTGTAGTGCAGTCGCATGTCCCATTGTGCCAGCCCCAATGTTCGCAATATTTTTAATTTGATTGACGTCCATAATGTTTCCTCCAAATGGTTAAATTTGTTATACGCTTACAACATGATTATAGCGGTAATAAGACGAATATTAAAATAATTAGTTACATATTTAATCTATAACAATTTATTGAAGATATTATAAAATAATTGGATAAATACAATAATAAAAAGGTAAAGCTACTTGTGGAACAAAAAAATGAGTTGCTTTTAAAACTGTTTTTGAATGTTACGCCTATTTATCATTTTATTGTTTTAGGTGAGTAACAATGTGAGAAATTTAACACAATGGCCTATGGTATCGTGTGGTATCGAATTGGTTCAATTGATTACAATGGGTTGAAACAGTCCGAATCATAAGCTTTAGGAATATTTGGAGTCGGGTATAGGGTTGGAAAAATTTGGAGGAATTAATATGAAGAGTAGAAAGTTAAGAAACACTGTGCTATTTTCAGGGGTTGTCTTAGGAGCGCTGGCGTTGGGAGTTGTGACTGATACTAATAACACAACTGTCTTTGCAGACGTGACCACATCAGTCACCAGTGCAGTTCCAGAAAACCAAACAACTAAAACAACTGGAATTAATGATACAGTAGATGCATCGACTGCGACAGACAAGGATTATGATCCTATTAACGTGGGAAATGCTGCCAAAATAAATCCATCACAGGCGATGGATGAAAATGGACAATATACTGGTGTAATTGAACCAAGAATTTCTGACAGAGAAAATTTAGATCAAATGGTCACCGTCATTGATGCTGCCTCACTATTAAATGGTGATACTGCACACTACGTTGAAAAACAAGCAGACGGTAGTTTCCAAGTTAATTCGGTTACTCTAAAGGGTGGACAAGAACCAGCCGAAGTTAAATCCTTTAATGTTGATGTATCGTCTGTTGTATCTGGCGACGTAGTTAGTTTGGACGCCACATTAGATAACGGTGTCAAGCTTCAAATTAGGTCGTCAACACTTCAAGATCCAGCCAAGTATCCTAATCTGGTTAGTGGAAAAACATTCCACGTCTATTTTATTGGACAAAATATGTACGATGACATTCACAATGAGCGCGTAGCTGATGACAGCACGATTGGACAATCTGTTTTCGTCGGATTTGTGAACTCACCTTTAACTTTCCATTATTATAATGCTGAAGGCAAGTTGTCTACCGGAACTTTAAATTTAGTTAATGGAGAAGCAACACCGGTTAATAATCAGACAACTCCACCAGCAGAAACTGAAAAACGAACAGAGCCCGAAACACCAACGGATACTGAAAAACCAACAGAGCCCGAAACACCAACGGATGCTGAATCAACAACAGCGCCTACGACAGTTGTTACCGATGAAAAACAGGCTGTTGCAGAGGATGGCAATAAAGTTCTTACAACGACAACCACCAAAACAGATAATGCTGCAAAAGCAGCTGCTTTGCCACAAACTGGCGATGACATGATGACTGCAATGTTAACAGCGGTACTTGGATTATTTGGTTTGGAACTATTTCTTAGTACAAGTAGAAAAAAATATCGTTTTAAATAGTCCGACTTGAGACAATTGAACAACGTTAAAAATAGCTACGGTCAAGTTGACTGTAGCTATTTTTCGGTAAAATAATTACTTTGGAGGCAGTAACAATGAAACATAAATTGAGTGTAGGTTTAGTCTTATTACCAATCATGATGCTGGGACTGGTATTAACCGGGTGTGGAAAGCAATCCAGTTTTATTGATGCAAAAAAAGATTTCGCGTCTAACATGCAATCAAACCAACAAGTGACGGTGAAGGTGACAAATGCACAAAAATCAGAAAAATTTGATGCAGTCACGGCAACAGTGAATGCACAAAATACTAATAAGGTCAAAATCCATGCCAATGTGAAGTATGATGTCAAATCGTATAGCGGTAATTTGTACGAAAATTTGAAAACGATGTCTATCTATTTGCCTGCAGAAACTTATTACACATATCTTGGTCAACTATCAGGGATGGCACTGCCGTCTAACAGTGCCTTTAATAATAAGTATGTGGAAGTAACAGCGGAACAAATGAACATTACCAAAGATCAGATTAAGAATAATCAAATGATTGGTAGTACGGATAAATATCAAAGTGCGATGGTCGATAATTTGAAGGACGTCCTGAAAAAGAGTGATAATTCAGATTTTAAAAAGGACGGTTCGAAAATCACGTATACCTATACCAAAACACAACTGAAATCATTGATTAAAAAGGCCAATACCGATTTAAAAGCCGACAAGAGCACCAAAGACCTTGCCTTTAATAAAAATGACTTAAAAGGAATTGATTCATTATTGAAAGGGACGACTGTAACAGAAACTGTTGATACCCAAAATAAATCAGTGGATTACTATACAATTAAGCACGATGATGCTCAGTATCAAGTTTCCATTAAAAATACAAAGGCCAGTGATCATGTCATCCTCCCAAGTGGTGATAAAACCATTTCAATGACCGACTTTCAAACAGAAATTCAAGCAGCATTGATGGCAAGTTATGATTAATATCAGCGTGACTTAACAAATAAATAAGTGTAGTGGAGCTGTGACAAAATTAACGTTTTGTATCACAGTTTTTTTGTACAACCATTTTTTAGAATCGGTTCCATAAGTCAACGTCGTAGCCATTCTCAAGAACTGCGCGATTTGTGTTACATTCGCGCTTTATTTTGTTGATGCAGAGTCGAGAGCCCGACGACATAACTAGTGATTTTAAAATGACCAAGGAGCGCGTTAATTACCCAGGCACAACCCCAAACAAAAAGATAGCCAATCGGGAGTAGCAGTAAAATACCCCAAGAGGGTAATGAAACTAAACTTAATAAGCCATAAAGCCCCATTAATGGAATCGTCTGGGTTAGATACATGCCAAATGAATATCGTGAACTGAGTTTAATCAAATGATTTAAGTGGCTGCTTTTTTTGGCAAGTAAGTGGTGGCCCAGGAGCCAAGTAACGCACACAGTGAGGATGCCATAAATGAGCAAATAGGGTTGGTGAATTAATTCGGTTCTACCTAGGGATAAATGCAGGATTTGGCGGTTGTAGAAAAACAAACCAAAGGTACCAATAGCTAAAATGTCGGTGGCACTCCACAGTAACCGTTGATATTTTAACCAAAGATTGGTCAGCTGTTGGTAGTGAGTGGCGGTATAGGCGCCAAAAATAAAATAAAATTGATACGTAAATACATTCATTCCGTATGAGCGGAAGAAAAATGGCCAACTGCTACGATCAACACCAGGAAAAAGATATTTGATACCCAACAATAAAATTAATTGGGTAAGAAAACTGATGCCCAGGACTAATCCTTGGCGGTCAAGTCAATGCCACCATTTTAAAAAGAATGGAAACAAAAGATAAAATTGAATGATGACAAATAAAAAGTACATATAGAATTTATTTCCATGAATTAAAGCGGGCCAGAGATGATTCAAATAACGATGCCAAGTAAAGGAACGAGCTTGATAAATAACGGTATGAAGCATCAAAGTGAGATTCCAAAATAAGTAGGGGATGCCAACACGGCGGGCGCGTTTATACCAAAAAGTAAGCATAAAATCGCTGCTGTTTTGGTATTGGTAGACGAGGACTAAGCCGCTGATAAACATGAAGCCAAAGCGCGTGAAATGTATTGAGAGATGAGACGACTCTAAAAATAATCGACTGAATGATCCGTGACTCATACTGTGGATGAAAGCGGTGGTGACGTGGTTCATTAAGACACCAGAGATGAAAAGTAGTCGCATCAAATCAACCTCGTGTAGATAAGGTTGTGGCTTGTTATCTGTCATTAAAAAATGCCTCCGCTGTTTAGTCTTTATAAATGCTACCAACTAAATATGAATATTGTGAGGCTAAACTGCCAAATTTAGCGATGTAATTTTTGCTTTTTTAAAAGATAAATAAACTAATTTAATCGACAAAAGCGACCAATATGATGAAAAAATAACAACTTTAATTAGAGCTGGTTAAATTGATTTTGACAAATATATTATAAAAACAAGTTGAGTAGGCTTGAATGACGGGATATTTAAGGTATAATAACGAACAAATAGATAAATATCATGAAACTTACTATAATATAATATTTTTGGGGGAGTGTTAGAAGTTATGGTTAAGGACGCTGTTTTTCGCGATACTGAGCTAATTAAAATTCAAATATTGAATATCTTAGTTAATTTGCCAAACCATTCAATATTGGACAAAGATATTATCAAACAAACTGGGGTGTCTCAGTTTAGATTGCAGAATATAATTGAAGAATTAGACACAGAAATTAATCAACATATCGTTGATCCAGATGTGTCATTTAAGTATGAAAATAATTATTTAACTACGCAAAATTTAACTTGTTCGCATATTAAAATTATTCGTTTGGAATATATCGTTAATTCAAACTCATTTAAAATCATGAGATATAATCAGTTTGAAAATA
The DNA here is from genome assembly GCF_005405445.1 of Paucilactobacillus nenjiangensis. Taxonomy (GTDB): domain Bacteria; phylum Bacillota; class Bacilli; order Lactobacillales; family Lactobacillaceae; genus Paucilactobacillus; species Paucilactobacillus nenjiangensis. Next base: position 39,191 of record NZ_BJEB01000007.1, on the reverse strand, counting down.
ACAGATACAAGCTACACGATTTCTTAGAAGATAACGGGATTGGTCAGCCTAACTATTATCATTTAAGAAAAGAATTGGAACCGTTACTTGAACGCAAAACTGTTTTCGCTATGGTACCGACTTACATTGATAATTTTGAATATGTGAAACGTCGCAAATTAGCTAGTCTCTTTTACTCATACTACACTGATGTCCGGGATCCATTTCCTGAGGTTTCAGAAACAGTCACAGAGTTTATTAATCTGATTTCCAGCAAAATGCCGTTTGATTTGTCACACGCGAATACCGCGAAATTAAGAATCTGTATTTCAGTGCAATTGATGCGGATTAAGAATAAAAACTTCTTAAAGAACTACTCAGTGCCAATGACGCTGAAGACTGAAGAATTGGCGAATGAATTTTCATTGATTTACAAGCAGTTTGCTCAAGATGATGACGTTGACGCATTGACTGAGGCAGTCTTTTTACTAAGTATCTGTTATAGCCAAATCGTCGTTAAAGATCCAGCTAAGTATGGCCAATTTGTTGAATTTGATAGCTATATTCAAAAAAAGAATCATTCTTTATATACTTTTCTTGATAAGTTGCTGGAAATTAATGCATCCGATCACGGATTTAGTCCAGCTGAAATTGATCAAAAAATTGGGTATATTTTGCGGCTCAACGAATGGTTATTGATTTTTGACTTGGGCTTTATCAATGGTGTGCATGATAGCGTTTATCAAAGTCTAGTGGCCAAGTATCCACAACGTTCATTGGTGTCGGATCAGTATGTAGATAAATTAATTACGACTTTTGACTTAGATTTAGAAGAACAATCTTTGAATTATTTAAAATATAATTATTTAATTGGGTTTATGGAAATCATTCCCGATGATTCGGTTGATAAGAACGTTAATATTGCCTTGGATTATGCCAATAGTTTTGCGTATGCTGATTACGTCAAAATGTTGTTACGCCGTTATCCTTCGATTCACATCGATGACTGCTTGTCTGATCACACAGACATCTACATGACTGACGTTTATTCTGATTTTGTCAAAATTCCACAAGTTGTTTGGCCAAATTTGCCTGACAAAAAAGAATTAATTGCGTTTGAAAAAATCGTGCAAAATACACAATTTAATAAAATTAAGCTAGCTGACTAATTCATCCAACTATCCTACAGTTTGTAGGGTAGTTTTTTGTTTGAAATAACCGCAGATAATCGTTATCTTTAAGATAGTAAATGGAAGAATTCATATGACAAAAATTGAATGGAAGAAAACGGAACCCTGGTACTCAACACGGAAAAAGGCAAGAATTCTAACCTTGCCAGATCAACATTATTTTTTAATTGATGGCCTGGGTGATCCTAACCAAGCCGACTTTGCCCAGCGCGTACAAACTCTTTATCCGTTATCATATGCGATTCGAATGAGCTATCGCAATGATTGGGAGATTGATGGGTATCAAGAATATACGGTCTATCCATTACAAGGACATTGGTCAATTCAAGAGCAGTATCTTAATCAGACGCCGATGAAAAAAGATTATTTTAAATACACGATTGGCATTAAACAGCCTGAGTTTGTGACTGCGGCAGTAGCAGAAAAAGCTAAACAACGAGCAGCTGAGAAAGTTGATGCGGCGTTACTTAAACAGGTGAGGTTTGAAACAATTAAAGGTAAACAGGTCGGCCAAATTTTGCATGTTGGTCCATTTGATGAATAACCAGTCAGTTTTGCTAAACTCGAAGACTATTTAAAGACTGAAGGATACCAATGGGTTTCGCATGAACACGATGAAATTTATTTGTCTGATCCAAGAAAAACGGCCCCTGAAAAGATGAAAACTATCTTGCAAGTTGAAATTAAATTGGTATAGACCTCTAAATCGTGGTACAATGACACTAGTCAAATTGAAAGGATGATATTTACATGAAGGTTGGATTTATTGGCGCCGGTGAAATGGCGAAAGCAATTATCAACGGCTTGTTAAAAGCGAACCATGTTTCTGGTTCAGATATCTATCTCCATAGTGCACATGCTAACAATTACGAACCATTTGCTCAGGCAAAAGGCTTAGTGGCTGCTAGTACAAATAAAGAAGTTGTACAAAATTCAGATTATGTAGTGCTGGCAGTGACACCGGATCGTGCAGCTGACGTACTTCGAGAAGTCAATGATGTACTGACAGACAAAGTTTTGATTTCGATTGTTGGAGGAATGAGTATCCAACGGTTAGAAGAATTGACAGGTTATAACACACCTATTTTACGTGCATTACCAAATGTAAATGTCGAAATAACAGCAGGGATGACTGCAATCCATGCGAATGAACAACTCAATGAAGCTCAAACGAAACAAGCAGTTGGGCTATTTGAAGCAATTGGGTCTGTCAGTGAACAGCCAGAAGATAAATTTAGTATTTTTAGTGCGATGGCTGGAAGTGGACCTGCTTACGTGGCCTATTTCATTGATGCAATGAGTCGTGCTGGGGTGAAATACGGCTTGAGCAAACAAACGGCCACTGAAATTGCCGCATCTGTTGTTCAAGGTTCTGCACAGTTAGTGACAGAATCAGGCGAAACACCAATGGATGTTGTTGACGCCGTTTCTTCACCAGGTGGAAGTACAGTTCGCGGGTTACTAGCGATGGAAGAAGCCGGCTTTATGACTTCAATTATTAAATGTATCGACGCTACAATTGGTCAGGACAAAAAAGTAGATTAAAAATTAGGAGTGTAATCAAGCATGAGTATCGTATTAAAACATGCACAAATTTATACAGGGTTAGAATTAATTCGTGACGGCTTTATTCGCTTTGATAAGCAAATTGAAGCAGTCGGTCCAATGAGTGAATTTCGGGCGCAAGCAGGTGATCAAGTCGAATTTGTAAGCGGTAAAAAAATTATCCCTGGATTTATTGATGTGCATACACATGGTGGCTATGGTCTGGACACGATGGATGGAAATGCTGACGAAATTAATACAATGGTTAACAAAATGATACACGAAGGGATTACCACCATTTTCCCAACAACAATGACTCAATCAGATCAAGCTATTGATCATGCTATGAAGGGGGTTGCTGAAGCAGCCAAAGTTAACCCTGTGATTAAGGGAACTCATTTGGAAGGACCATTTATTGCGGCAATTTATAAGGGTGCCCAACCCGAAAAATACATCAAAGATCCTGATCCAAAATTATTGGACCACTGGAATGAACTATCTAATCATTTAGTTCGTTTAATTACGTACGCACCTGAAGATAAGGGTGCACGTGTCTTTGAAGATTATTGTTTGGAACACGGCATTGTCCCATCAGCCGGCCACAGTAATGCAACCCGTGAACAAATGTTAGCTAGTCGTGCAACTCACGTGACTCATTTGTATAACGCACAACGTGAATTTAAGCATCGTGAACCAGGTGTAACTGGACATGCCATGCTTGAAGATGATATGTATTGTGAATTAATTTGTGATGGTTTCCATATTGTCCCTGATATGTTGCGTTTGGCCTTTGAACAAAAGGGTGCCGATAAAATTGAATTGGTTACAGATTCAATGCGTGCTAAAGGAATGCCTGAGGGCGAAAGTGAATTAGGTGGCCAAAAAGTTATCGTTAAGGATAAGCAAGCGCGTTTGGAATCAGGCAATTTAGCTGGCTCCGTCTTGACGTTTAATGATGCCTTTAAGAATGCTATTTCATTCATGAACTGTACCATTGAAGATGCAGTCAAGATGTCATCTGTCAACCAAGCAACCGAATTTGGCTTGGATGATAAAGGAACCCTAGAAGTTGGCAAAGATGCTGACTTGAATATCATGAACAGTACCTTAGATGTTGAACGTGTGTATAGTTATGGACGTCGCTTTGACAATTAATTAAAATTGGTATAGACTTTCGATATTCTTAAATAGCGGAGGAACTGACATATGGCCTCACCGGTATACATTCAAATTCATAATCAAATCAAAGCAGAGATTGAGGACGGCAAGTGGGCAGTTGGTGCTAAAATACCTGCTGAACGTGAACTTTCACTTCAATTTGATGTGAGCAGAATGACGCTACGACAGGCCATCCAAACATTGGTTGACGAAGGAATTCTTGAACGACGAGTTGGTTCTGGAACCTATGTTTCCAATCAAAAGGTTCAAGAAAAAATGTCTGGAGTGACCAGTTTTACCGATTTAATGAAGGCTGCTGGTAAAGTAGCCTCTAGTAAGACGATTTCTTACCATATGACGATGCCATCTCAAAGTGAAATTGATCAATTGAAGTTGAAAAATGGTCAAAAGGTGTTACGAATGGAACGAATTCGTTATGGTAGTGGCGTCCCAATTTGTTTTGAAATTGCGACGATTCCATCTGACTTAATTTCTGGGCTGACTAAAGAAGAAATCACGACCTCCCTTTATAGTTCATTAGAAAATAAGGCAAAGCTTTTCCCTGGGAAAGCGATGCAAACCGTGTCAGCGATGGCAGCATCCGAAAAAATCGCCGAACATCTGGAAGTAAAACGCGGGGATGCTTTGCTTCGTGTCCGCCAATTATCATATCTTCAAGATGGGCGTCCCTTTGAATATGTTCATACCCAATACGTTGGAGATCGGTTTGAATTCGTGTTGGAAAGATAGCCCAGAGTGTGAACCTAATTGTTCAATTCTGGAGCATTTGCAAAGTAAAACAATTAGCCGGGTTTATCGGGTAGTTGTTTTATGAGCTAAGCGAGAGAATTAATTAGGTGAGCACGATTATGTTATGGGCGACATTAATAGCTAGGCGGAAATTGCAGACTTATTGAACGTAATTTGGCTATCGGCTATTTGTTTTATAAGCTACGCAAAAAAATTAATTAGGCGAGCACGATTATGTACTTGCAAAACATCGAAATATGAAATGACATGAGTGGCTCGGCGAAATTTGGCTGACCGCTTTTTTCTTGCGATAAAATCCATGAAACGAGCTAACTAAATTCATAAATAAGTCATTTTTATTCAGTAAAGTATTCTTATGAATTAATTATCAGGAGGAAACAAGTATGAATTTTGTTAAACGAGCTTGGCTTAGTTTAGTCGCTAAGAAAGGTAGAACAGTATTGTTAGCAGTTATCACTTCTGCCATTATGCTTTTCGTTTTAGCAGGGTTACTAATTAATAATGCAGCCGATTCGGCAATTAAAAATGCCAAAGCTAACGTGGGGGCGACCTTAACGTTGTCGGCCAATCGTGAGGCAGCATTTAGTAAATCTCAAGCTAGTAGTTCCTCGACGACGAAAAAGACAGTCAAAATGTCTTCAGTTAAGTTGAGTGATGCTGCTAAGATTGCTAAATTAAACCATGTTGCGAGTTATAATGTTTCGGCAACGGCTTCCGTTAACGCGTCAAGTTTTGATGCAATTACGACAACAAGTAGTTCTAACCAGCCAGGTGGTTCAGATTCGTCTAGTAGTGGTGACATTTCAATTAGCGGGGTAACGAATACTGCTTCATCAACTTCGTTTACTGATGGAACCAATAAAATCACTAAGGGACGTGGAATTACTGCTGGGGATAAGAATACTAACAATGTAGCCATTGAGTCAGAATTAGCCAAACAAGAAAACATTAGTGTTGGTGACACTATTACCGTTAAGTCAACTTCTGGTAGCAAGTCTTACAAACTAAAGGTTGTTGGAATTTATAAGTCTAGTTCAAGTTCATCGACTCAAATGGGCCCCGGCGCCAGTGATCCTGGCAATACAATTTATGGATCATACACGCTAGCTAACACAATTAAGGGGACTAAGTACGCTAATACTGCAGATTCAGTTACCTTTACAATTTCGGCACCATCAAAGATTAGTAGTGTGAAAACCGCTGGTAACAAAATCATCAACAATTCCAAATATACTTTAGCAACCAATGATGCTAGTTATCAAACCGTTAAATCTGCCATGAGCAGTGTTAAGTCATTTTCAAATAAAATCGTCTGGCTTGTGTCAATTGCCGGGACCATTATCTTAGCTTTGATTGTAATCTTGATGGTTCGAGAACGTCGCCATGAAATCGGCATCTTATTGTCGATGGGTGAACAACGATGGAAAATTATTGGGCAACTATTTACTGAAATGGTCATCATTTTAGTCGTTGGGTTAGCTGTTGCTGGAATTGGTGGTAAGTTCGTTGGTGACAAGCTTGGTTCACAATTAGTTTCATCACAATCAGCAACCTCGGCCGGTACAATTTCAGCTCCAGGTGATAAGAACGTGCAAATGAGTGGTAAGCCAAGTGGTGGCGGTGGCGGCAGTATGGCCGGTGGTTCCAAGCCAAGTGGTGGTATGTCTGGTGGGGCAACCGCTGGGACTTCGACAAGCGACACTGACATTGATGTAAACTTATCAGTGGTTGAGATGGTTGAACTGGGAGGCTTTGGTCTCGCAATTATGTTCCTATCGGTCTTACTCGCTTCCGGCGGAATACTCCGATTACAGCCCAAGAAAGTGTTAATTGATTAAATGGAGGTATTTATATGTTAGCGACGAAAGACTTAGGATACTGGTACGACAATCCAGATAATATTTTATTTGAAGAAGTCAATTTAGAATTTGACACTGGTAAGTTATATGCGATTGTTGGACAAAGTGGTTCAGGTAAAACAACTTTTCTATCACTGTTGGCTGGTCTTGATACGCCTAAAATGGGTTCGATAGAATTCAATGGCAGTGATTTGAAACGCATCGGTTTAAACAATTACCGCAAAAAAGACGTGTCAGTAATTTTTCAATCATATAATCTCTTTACTTACATGTCACCACTCAATAATTTAATGACGGCCATGGCTGTAACCAATGCTGAACATAAGGGTGATAAAGAATATGCCCGAGATATGTTGCGTCAATTAGGACTATCTGAATTACAAATGGATAAAAATGTGCAACACTTATCCGGTGGACAACAACAACGGGTGGCAATTGCCAGGACATTAGTGTTAGATGCCCAAGTGATTGTTGCTGATGAGCCCACTGGAAATTTGGATGAAGACAATACCGCAGAAGTAATTGAACTCTTCCAAAGAATCGCGCATGAACGTGATAAGTGTGTCATCATCGTGACCCATGAAACCGCGGTGGCGGCTGCATGTGATGTCTCCTATCGACTATCGCACCACGTGTTTACGAAAGAATAATTTAAGATAACTATTATGAGCGAAGCCGAATAATGAGGCTTCGTTTTTTGTTCAATCGTAATTAATATTGTTATTTCATCAATGATGGCCAAACGTGGTAAAATGATAGCGTTATGTATTTACAGTAATAAAATTACGGAGGGTACCTAATCATGAGTTACCAATTTCCAGATGACAGTTGCACATTACATACGGACGCATACGAACTCAGTATGATGCAAACGTATTGGAAAAAAGGAATCGGTCAGCGCCGAGCTGTTTTTGAAGCGTATTTCCGCGACATGCCGTTTAAGAATGGTTATGCAGTTTTTGCAGGCCTACAAAGAGTTGTGGAATATATCGAACAGTTAACCTTTTCAAAGAGTGATATCGAATATTTAAGAACAACGAACCAATTTGATGATGACTTTTTGGATTATTTAAAAGATTTTAAATTTGAAGGCTCAATTAACAGTGCCGTTGAAGGCGAACTTGTCTTTAACAATGAACCGATTATTCAAGTTGATGCACCATTGATGGTGGGTCAATTAATTGAAACAGCAATCTTGAATATTATTAATTATCAAACCTTGATTGCGACCAAAGCAGCCCGAATTAAATCAGTCGTGGGGACTGATCCAGTGCTGGAATTTGGTTCTCGTCGTGCACAAGAAATGGATGCAGCCATCTGGGGAACCAGAGCGGCTTATATTGGTGGCTTTGATGCAACCAGTAACGTTCGTGCTGGGAAGCTATTTAATATTCCAATTAGTGGTACTCATGCCCATGCACTAGTGCAAGCTTATATGAACGATTATGATGCTTTCATGGCATACGCCGAAACCCATCGTGATTGTGTCTTTTTGGTGGACACATTTGATACGTTAAAGAGTGGGGTGCCAAACGCAATTCGAGTAGCGAAGGAAATGGGAGACAAGATTAATTTCCAAGGAGTTCGCATTGATAGTGGTGATATGGCCTACATTTCAAAACGTGTGCGTGAAATGTTGGATGAAGCTGGTTTTCCTGATGCAAAAGTTTATGCTTCCAACGATTTAGATGAAAAGACAATTTTGAACTTGAAAATGCAACACGCAAAGATTGATGTTTGGGGCGTGGGTACTAAGTTGATTACTGCTTTTGATCAACCAGCTTTGGGTGCCGTTTATAAGTTAGTGTCATTTGAAAATGATGATGGCAAAATGATTGATACCATCAAAATTTCTAGTAATGCTTCGAAGGTTTCAACTCCAGGTAAGAAACAGGTTTGGCGAATTACTGACACCGGGGATGGCAAATCAGAAGGTGATTACATCACATTATTTGATGAAGATCCACAAGCTCAAGATTCAATTTATATGTTTAGCCCAGATTACACGTATATCAACAAGACGGTTGAGAATTTTGAAGCTCGCGCTGTGTTGCAGCCAATTTATGAGAATGGCAAATTAACCTATGACTTACCTTCTTTGGAAGATATTAAGAAGGGATCGCAAGCACGCCTAAACTTATTATGGGATGAATATAAACGTGATTTGAATCCACAAATTTATCCTGTTGACTTGTCTCAAAAGTGTTTTGATAATAAAATGGAGATTATTAACGAAGTTCGTGATTATGTAAATAAGTTGAATTTTTAATGAGGTGAGAGAATGAGTCCAAAACAAACTGAAATCATCAATGCGTTACAAGTACAACCAACGATTGATGTTCAAGAAGAGATTAGAAATAGTATTGATTTTTTGAAACAATATTTATTGAAGACTGGTCTAAAAGGATTAGTCCTCGGAATTTCAGGTGGACAAGATTCTTCACTAGCAGGTAAGTTATCACAATTGGCCATGGAAGAATTACGTAAAGAGACGGGCAACAGTGATTATCAATTTATTGCGGTTCGTTTGCCATATGGAAGTCAAGCCGATGAATCGGATGCAATGGCTTCAATTGAGTATATTCAACCCGACAAAACTGTTCGAGTAAATATTAAAGAAGCAGTAGATGCAACTGTCGCTGCGGTAGAAGAAAACAACATTACTGTGTCTGATTTTAATCGTGGTAACATTAAGGCCCGCCAACGAATGATTGCTCAATATTCGGTTGCTGGTGGATTTAATGCAGCGGTGGTTGGAACTGATCATGCTGCCGAAGCGGTCACCGGATTTTATACTAAGTTTGGGGATGGCGGAGCAGATGTGACGCCACTCTGGCGTTTAAACAAACGTCAAGGGAAAGCATTGCTTAAAGCTCTTGATGCACCTGAACATTTATACGTTAAAGTACCGACAGCAGATCTTGAAGATGATCGACCCGCTTTACCTGATGAAGTCGCATTAGGGGTAAAGTATGACGATATCGATGACTATTTGGAAGGCCGTGAAGTACCAGCCAAATCAGCTGCAACCATTGAAAATTGGTATAATAAAACCCAACACAAACGCCACCTTCCAATCACTGTTAAAGATGAATGGTGGAAATAAGTAAAAGCGAAGCCAACTGGTCAGCTACAGAGCATTCGTGATAGAAAAATAAATACCTCGATTTCATATTGAAGTCGAGGTATTGTTATGAATAGATTCAATAAAGGGGAATACAAACTTAATGGAAGAACAAACTGTTCAACTAGTTAAAAATAATTTGCAGGGAATTAGCGGCAAGCAAGTCAACACGGTCTTAAAACTCATGGATGATGGCAATACTGTGCCGTTTATTGCACGTTATCGAAAAGAAATGACTGGTAGTTTGGATGAAGTCCAAATTCAAGACATTGAAACTGAATATAAGCGCGTAACAACTCTTCAAGACCGAAAGACGGCGGTTGTTAAAAGTATTGCTGAACAAGGTAAGCTAACTGAAACGTTAGAAAAGAAGATTCAATCTGCGGAAAAAATTCAAGATGTGGAAGATTTATATTTGCCATACAAGCAGAAAAGACAGACTAAAGCGATGGTCGCAAAAGAAAGAGGCTTAGAGCCATTAGCTAACTGGATCTTGTCGTTCCCAACTGACAGTTTAACCACCAAAGCCGAGCAATTTGTTGATGCTGATAAAAAATTGCCTGATGTCCAAGCTGTACTTGATGGATCACATGAAATTTTAGCCGAAGCATTTAGTGAAATTGCGGTTGTTCGTAACTGGATTCGTAACCAAACTATGACCAATGGGACAGTCGAAACGACGGTTAAAACGAAGGGTAAAGAGCTTGACGAATTAGGAGTTTATCAACAATATTATCAATTCGAAGAACCCATCAAACGCATGTCGTCGACCAGAACGATGGCCATCAATCGCGGTGAAAAAGAAAAAATATTAACCGTCAAAGTTAAGGTTGAAACTGAACCAATAATGACCTTCTTTAGATTTAGATTGATTGGCAAACATGCAGATAGTGAAGCAACACAGTTTATTGAAGTAGCCTATCAAGATGCGTATAAACGCTTTATTGGTCCAGCAATTGAACGTGAAATTCGGAATAGTTTAACAGACGATGCCCAAGAACAATCGATTAAAGTGTTCGGTCAAAATCTGTACAACTTATTGATGCAGGCGCCAATTAAAGGCAAGGTTGTGTTAGGATTTGATCCGGCTTATCGTACTGGATGTAAGTTGGCGGTCATCGATGAAAATGGTAAGTTTTTAGAAAAAGCTGTTATTTATCCACATAAGCCAGCGCCCGAAGCAAAACGACAAGCCGCTCAACAAGAATTTATTGATTTGTTAACGAAATATCATGTTGAAATGATTGCCATTGGTAACGGGACTGCAAGTCGTGAATCAGAACTATTTGTGGCGGAAGCAATTACGAAAATCAAACAACCCATTTATTATGTAATCGTCAATGAAGCGGGTGCGTCAGTTTATTCAGCTAGTCAAGAAGCACGAGATGAATTTCCCGACTTGCACGTTGAGCAACGTAGTGCCATCAGCATTGGACGGCGGTTGCAAGATCCATTAGCCGAATTAGTCAAAATTAACCCAGAGTCGGTGGGTGTGGGTCAGTATCAACATGATCTACCAGCGAAAGATTTAGATAGTGAGTTGGATGTGGTCGTTGAACGGGCAGTCAACCGTGTCGGTGTTAATCTAAATACGGCCAGTTACCAATTACTGACGCATATTTCTGGCTTGTCGAAAACGATAGCTGAAAATATTGTCAAATATCGTGATGAAAATGGGCGTTATAATAGTCGAACAGAATTGAAAAAAGTTCCACGTTTAGGATCTAAAGCATTTGAACAATCAGTTGGCTTTTTGAGAATCATTGGTGGCAAAACGCCATTAGATAATACCGATATTCATCCAGAAAGTTATGCCACGGCCAAAAAAGTATTAATCGCAGCCGGTGTGGATGCTAAAGAGTTAGGTACTGATTCAGCAGCTGACAAACTCAAACAAATTAATGCCAAACAATTACCAACTGACGAGTCAGTCGGAATGGAAACTTTGAATGATATTTTAAATAGTTTGCAAAATCCAGGCCGTGATTTACGTGATAACATGCCAGCGCCGTTATTACGTAAGGATGTTTTAACTATGGAAGATTTGAGCGAAGGCATGAAGCTGGAAGGTACGGTGCGAAACGTAGTTGATTTTGGTGCTTTTGTCGATATTGGTGTGAAGCATGATGGTCTGGTGCACGTTTCTAAGCTAACTAAAAAGTTTGTGTCTGATCCTAAGCAAGTTGTCTCCGTTGGCGATATTGTGGAAGTATGGATTGATTCAGTGGACTTGAATCGACAAAGAATTCAGTTGACGATGATTGATCCGAAAGAGTAAAAAATGACGAATTTAGAATTACAAAATTTAACACAAAAATTGTCGACTGAAAAATTTAATCGACCATTTATCCATGATGTCTATTTTAACCAACGGCTGCGGACTACTGGTGGCCGCTATCATTTGAACAATCATCATATTGATATTAATCCGAAAATGATTGATCAATTTGATATGGATAACTTGGTGGGTGTGATTTTACACGAACTGTGTCACTATCATCTACATTTAACAGGTAAGGATTATCATCATGGTAGTCATGACTTTAAAGCATTGTTGCAGCAAGTTGGTGGAAGTCGTTATGCGCCAATTCCTGCGACTGAACAAGCAAAGATGGTGCGCTATCAATGCCAATCATGCTGGAATGTTGTAGTGAGGCGCAGAAAATTAAATGTGAAACGCTATGTTTGTGCTAGATGTGGTGGCCGATTGAAGTTAATTTAATCAATTTGAGTATTGTCATCTGCAAAAATATTTGCTATGATAGTATTCGTTGATGCGGCGGTGGCGGAACTGGCAGACGCGCAAGATTAAGGATCTTGTGGACAATTATGTCCGTGGAGGTTCAAGTCCTCTTCGCCGCATATTATACGATTGAAAGAGTTTGGTGTGAGCCGAACTCTTTTTGTTTGTTTAAAGTTTATGTAGATAAGTAGCATTTTCAATGTCGCTACGATAAAATGTAGTGGTTCGCAAATTGAAAGTAGGGATTATGATGGAAACTTTTGCTAAAATTACTGCAACCGCGGGCTATGTGCCAGACCGGATTGTAGCCAATGAAGAACTTGCCGAATTGATGAATACGTCAGATGATTGGATTGTGGCCCATACCGGAATTCACACGCGTCACTATGCAATGAATCAGGAAAACACGTCAGATTTATCGGTGCAAGTTGGACAAAAGTTAATTGAACAAGCTGGTATTGACGCTGAAGAGATTGATTTAATTATCATTTCCACGATTACGCCAGATTCATTAACTCCATCAACTGCTGCAATTGTGCAAGGAAAGCTACATGCCAAAAATGCGATGGCCTTTGACCTCAGCGCAGCCTGTGCGGGGTTTGTTTATGCCATGAGCGTAGCGGATAAAATGATGCGTAGTGGATTATATCGCCACGCAATCGTGATTAGCGCTGAAGTTAATTCCAAAATGATGGATTTTACAGACAGAACATCCACGGTTTTCTTCGGGGATGGAGCTGGTGGTGCGCTATTGAGCCAAACCGATGATGCCGCACAAGAATTTTTAATTGATGAAAAAATTGAAACTGATGGAACTGGGGCCACCACTATCCATAGCGGTCGAGTTAACCCAATTACTCACATTAGCGCTGATAATTTTCCGGTGACTGATGCTTTTTATCAAGATGGTCGTTCGGTATTTGAATTCGCCACCCAAACGGTGCCAGTTCAAATGCGGGAATTGTTATCAAAAAATCATTTAAGCGGGAATGATTTAGAGGCCGTAATTTGTCATCAAGCTAATCTAAGAATTATTGAAAAAATAAGTGACACACTCGGAGTCGATATGGGCAAGTTTCCGCACACGGTTGAACGGTTTGGTAATACATCGTCAGCCGGAATTCCGTTGACTTTGTCTACACTCGAACACGCAGACAAACCTGTATTGTTAACAGGATTTGGTGCAGGCTTGGCTTATGGTAGTATACTCATTAGGATGTAATTGATATGAATGTAAAACAAATTAATACTTTAATTTCACAATTAAAAAAAATAGATTTCACACATGCTCGAATTAAAATTGATGATTTCGAACTGGAAATTGATCGAGATGGTTCCGAACAAATCGTTGATTCCGATACGGAAGTCATTACTAGCCCAATGATTGGCATCTTTCATCAAAATGAGCAGCCAATCAAGGTTGGTGACGTGGTAGACAAGACTGCCGTCTTAGGTCAAATCGAGAGCATGAAACTCTATAATGAGTTAGTTGCTGGGGTAGAAGGTCAAATAACGAAGGTCTTAGTTGCTGATGGAGCAGCAGTTGAATTCGGCCAAAACTTATTTGAGATTGAATTAAACGAGGATATTTAGGGTCATGTTTAAAAAAGTTTTAATTGCTAATCGTGGAGAAATTGCCTGTCGATTGATTCGGGCTTGCCAACAATTAAATATAAAAACAGTTGCAGTTTATTCGACTGTTGATAAAGATGCGACATTTGTCCAAATGGCAGATGAAGCTTTTTGTATTGGGTCATCTGCAGCCACGGCGTCTTATTTGAATCGTGAAGCAGTTTTAATGGCTGGGGTGATTGCGAATGTTGATGCAATTCATCCGGGCTATGGCTTTTTAGCAGAAGATGGAATGTTTGTGCAAATGTGTGAACAGTGCGGGATTCAATGGTTAGGACCTCGGTCTGAAATTATTGCCTTGATGGGTGATAAAGCGTCTGCTCGTAAATTTGCAGCGAGTCGAGGAGTTGCTATTATTCCAGGGACACAAGTCATCGACGATACAGAAAAAATTACCGTAGCAGCGACAAAACTTGGTTTTCCTTTGTTAATCAAAGCCAGTCGTGGTGGTGGCGGTAAAGGAATCAAAAAAGTTACACGCCTAGAAGAATTGGACAATATGGTTCAGTTAGCCAAAGGTGAATCACAATCTGCGTTCGCGAATGGTGAAATTTATTTGGAAAAAGTTTTAACCCAAGCGCGCCATATTGAAATTCAAATTATTGGTGATCAAAAGGGGCATATTCAAATTTTAGGTGACCGTGATTGCACGTTGCAAATTGGTCGCCAAAAGGTGATTGAAGAAAGTACGGCGACTTTTATTACTGGCGCTCAACGGCGAGAACTCGGTCAAGCAGTTCATCAATTGCTTGATGGGGTCGGTTATCAAGGGCTAGGCACGGTTGAATTTTTGTTTTGTGAAGACCGCTTTTATTTCTTAGAAATGAACACCCGATTACAAGTTGAACACGGTGTGACTGAAGCAACTTCTGGATTAGATGTGGTTTTATTACAGCTACAACTGGCTTCAGGCCAAGGAAAAATTGCCAGTGAAAATACACCAACTCATAGTGGAGTGGCAATTGAAGCTCGGATTACCATGAATCTGAATTCAAAAGAAGCACGTTTGGACACGTTTGAGGTGCCAGCCGATGTCCGAGTTGATACTGGCTACCAAACTGGTGACAAGATTACGCCATACTATGATGCCTTATTAGCAAAAATTATTGTACATGGTGAGACTAGAATGGCTGCCATTCAAAAAATGCAACAAGCTTTGTCAGAAGTAAGAATCAGTGGTATTGATACCAATCTAGAGTTGTTACAGCAAATTATGGATAACACGAAGTATCAGCAAAACTCATTTACAATCGAAACGTTAGATGCGGGGATGGTGAAACAATATGAGTCACTTACCAGCTAATGGAACGTGGAGTAAATGTCCATTTTGCAATGCTCATGTGAACCAACTAGAGTGGGGCTTTTATAAGCAATGTCCACATTGTCATCGTTATCTACGGCTCACGGCGCAACAACGAATTAATCAAGTGGTTGATGCGAATTCATTTAGTCAAATTGACACGAATGTTGAATCGACAAACCACTTGAATGTGCCAGAATACACCCAAAAACTAGCTAAAGCACATCAGCAAAGTGGATTAGATGAAGCAATGGTGATTGGTCAAGCCAAAATCAAGGCACAGCCAACATTAATCGGGGTAATGGACACTCATTTTATGATGGGAACGCTGAATACTGCTGTGGGCATGATTATTAAGCAATTGTATTTAGAAGGTGCACAACGACGATTACCCATCGTCATTTTCATTGCCTCTGGTGGAGCGCGAATGCAAGAAGGCATCTATTCATTACTTCAAATGAACACGATTCTCAATGCGAAGCGAGCTTTTGACCAACAAGACTTGTTTTCGATGAATGTTTTAACGGACCCAACCATGGGTGGCGTTTCGGCTAGCTTTGCCTTTGAAGGTGATATTGTGATTGCCGAAAAATATACCCAAATTGGATTTGCGGGTCGTCGCGTGATTGAAACTATTTCTAACGAACAGTTACCAGTTGATTTTCAAGATGCTGATCATTTAAAGCAACATGGCTTGTTAGATGACGTGATTGAACGAGCTGCTATTGCTGACTATGTCGGGAAAATGTTGAAATTGCACCAAGGAGAATAAACATGCTAGATAAACAGCTTCAAATTATCAGAAGTAGTCATCGAATCTCTAGTGCTGACTTATTAGGCCAAATTGTGACGGATTTTACCGAAATTCATGGAGATCGAGTTTTGGGGGATGATCCTGCCCTGACGGCCGGAATTGCTCTATTTGAAGGCATGCCGGTGACGGTACTCGCAGTTAATCGTGGTCATAGTATGCAAGAACGCCAACGATTTAATGGTGGACAAGTACGAGTCAGTGGCTATCGTAAAGCTTTAAGAATGATAGTGGCGGCAGAAAAGTTCCACCGTCCAGTGATTTCACTGATTGATATGCCTGGCGCTGATGCTAGTGTTGACTCTGAAGATCACGGGCAGAGCCAAGCCATTGCAGATTTAATGAGTAAAATGGGTGCATTGACCGTTCCGAATATTGCTGTCTTTCTTGGTGAAGGTCATAGTGGTGGGGCACTAGCTTTATCGAATGCCAACCGGATTTTAATGCTTGAATCGGCCTTATTTTCCGTGGCCTCTCCAGAAGCAGTTGCAGCTATTATTACTACCGACGATGACGTCAGTGAATATCTGCCAATGACAGCTAGTCAGCTGTTAAAAATTGGAGTAAATGATGAAACTATTTTGGAAAATCAGAATTTAGTCATCAATTTAAAAACGGCATTGAAAAAACATGTGTCTTCATTAACACCATTATCAGCAGAAGAATTAATTACAGATCGCAGTAATAAATTTAACCAAGTGTTGAACACCTGGAAGTAAGAATGGAAGCCCTACCAGGTGGTACGGCTTTTTTATTTTGCAATTTAATCCTTGATACGTGTGCTATACTTTTTACATTACATATTTTGGAGGCATAGAAGTGTCAGTCTTTTTATCGAGTGTTTCGGGAGTTTTGATTATTCTAATCATGGTCGTGATTGGATACATATTGGCAGAAAAAAAGTGGTTTGATGAAAATTCCACTCGTCTTTTGTCAAAGTTAGTTACACAAATTGCTCTACCAGCATACATGATCACCACCATTATGCGTGATTTTACCGCCCACGATTTAAAAACATTGTTACCTGATTTGAGATATCCAGTTATTTCAATGTTAATATTGTTTGCATTGTCATTTGCCGTGTCTAATGCATTACATATTAAAAAATCACATGCGGGACTCTTTTCATCAATGTTCTTTAACTCAAATACAGTGTTTGTCGGATTACCAATTAATTTAGCTTTGTTTGGTGATAAATCCTTACCCTACGTTTTAGTTTATTACATGGCCAATACGACCTTCTTTTGGACTTTAGGCGTTTATCTAATTCAAAAAGACGGGATGGGTAAAGTTAAAATTGATATCTGGACCACTGTTAAGAAAGTCTTTTCACCACCATTGATGGGTTTTGTGGTTGGAGTTATCTTTGTAATTTTGCATATTAAATTGCCAGCATTTATCGTGAGCGATTTAGACTATATCGGTGGGCTAACCATTCCTTTATCAATGCTGTTTATCGGGATAGCCGTATCAAATGCGGGTATTTCGCGAATGCGACTTAATCCTGATTCATTAGGAATTATCATTGGTCGATTTATTTTTTCACCAATTTTAATGATGATTTTAGTCTTGCCAAGTAGCATGTCAGATTTGATGAAACAAGTCTTCATTTTACAAGCTGCAATGCCTGTCATGACTAATGCGCCAGTTGTTTCTAAATTGTATGATGCGGATGCGGATTACGCCGCCATCATGGTCACGGAAACCACGTTACTTAGCATCATTGTGGTACCTATTTTGATGGTTATTATCAAAACGATGATTTAAAAAAGTAGTATCATAGACTTATTGACCACATTTAGTCTGTGCAGATTGGACAATAGATGTGGCTGAGATGAGATGATAATCTTGTCTCGGCCATTATTTTATTACATAAGAGAATAAGGAGAATATTTTGAAAAGAACAGGGTTATACATCGCGTTATCAACGGTGCTTTTTAGTTTAATGGAAATTACATTGAAATCAACAGGAGGGGCATTTAATCCAATCCAAATTAACTGGATTCGATTTACAATTGGTGGCATTGTGCTTTTGCCATTTGCGATTCATTCATTGCGGATGAGCAATTCAATGATTCATTTAGCAGATTTAAAGTTGTTTGCGCTCACTGGCTTGATGTGTCTGGTTGTCAGTATGACACTGTTTCAATTGGCAATTACATATGATAAAGCATCGACTGTAGCGGTGGTTTTTTGTTCCAACCCTGTCTTTGCATTAATTTTTTCAAATTTAATTTTAAAAGAACGTCTTGGCCGAGCTAACTTAATTTCAGTAGTTGTTTCTTTAATTGGGTTACTGATTATTGTTAATCCAACCCATTTAACGAATCCTCTAGGACTCACACTGTCAATTTCATCTGCGTTGACCTTTGGATTGTATAGCATCATTTCTAGATATGGATCACTACGTCGCGGTTTTGACGGTATAACAATGACCTGTTTTACATTTTTGATTGGTTCAGTCGAGCTGATGGTAATCATGTTCATTACTAAAATTCCAGCAGTGGCAACAGCGATGAATCACGTTTCTTGGCTTAAACAATTTAGTGCAATTCCATTTTTCAACAATGTTACTCCACAATATTTCTGGCTATTATTCTTCGTTGGTGTTGGAGTCACAGGTGGAGGATTTGCATTTTATTTCATGGCAATGGAACTCTCTGACGTTTCGACAGCCTCATTAGTCTTTTTCATTAAGCCAGCTTTAGCCCCAATATTCGCCGCTCTGTTACTTAGTGAGGACGTACTTCCAACGACAATTGTCGGAATTCTTGTAATAATTGCCGGGTCATTTGTGGCCTTCTTAGGTAATAAAAAACGCCAAAGAGTATAAAAAACACAAAAAAGGCAAAAAATTTCCACATTTTTTTAAAAAAATTAAAAATTTCAAACCGCGCCATGTTGGGGTGGACGAATGATTATGTAATACTGCTGTAATACTTGTAAATATCTGTAACGCTTCTGGCATTTTAACGAAATCTAAGCATGCTAGTATATTCCTCGTACGATAAATCAAGAAGAAAAGCCATTCAAGGCTAAACAAACAATATAGGAGCGTAATATGAGTAAATCAGTAGCAACAAAAGCATTAATCAGTACTTTAGTAGCAGCAGGAGTATTCGTAGTAGGAACACAAGTAGCTAATGCAGACACAATCAACATTGCATCAGGCGACACAGTTTCAGCTTACGCTGCAAAATACAATGTATCAATCGATGACATCGTTAAAGCTAACAAGCTTGCTGATGCTAACTTGATCATTGCTGGTCACACTATTGAAATTCCAGGCGCTACTAGCGACGCAACTTCAGAAGTTGCTTCATCAGCTGTTGCCGATACCACTGTTGCATCATCTGCAGTTGCATCATCAGCCGTTGCTGACTCAACTGTTGCTTCTACTGACACTACTTCAGCTGCACCTGCTGATTCAAGTTCAGATCAACAAACACCAGCACCTGCTACACCTGGTTCAACACACGTTTCTTATGATTCAGCAGGTAATGCATACGCCTGGGGTCAATGTACTTGGTATGTTAAGAATGTCGCATCATGGGCAGGTAATCACTGGGGCAATGGTAACCAATGGGGTGCCAGTGCTGCCGCTGAAGGCTTTACTGTAAACAGTACACCAGCTGCTGGAACTATCGTTTCCTTTGCTGGTGGACAATCCGTTGGTGGCTGGACAGCTGATGCTTCTTATGGTCACGTTGCCTATGTTCAATCATACAATGCTGCTAATAACACAATCATTATTTCACAAGGTGGTTTAGGCTTTGGTAGTCCTGCAGGTCCTAACTATCAAACAATTAGTGCTGCTGGTTTGACTTACATTCACCAATAAACTTAAATTTAATTATTTTAAAATGTTAATTTTCAACTCGAAAATTAGCATTTTTTATTTGGCTTAAATTTTTAGTAATTAATACTAGTACGACTATTAAATTGCAGAAAAACCAAAAAGAGTCAAATTTGCGTGATATAATAGGCGGTATTAATCGGAGGTGGAAGCATTGGTCAAATTAGTTATTACCCGTCATGGCGAAAGTCAGGCGAATCGAGACAATGTGTACACAGGGTGGTCTGATGTGCCTTTAACCGCCAAGGGAATTAAGCAGGCACAGATGGCGGCTCAGCGAATTAAAAATTTGAATATTCACTTTAGCGATGTCCACACATCGATGTTACAACGCGCAATTACGACTGCAAACTTAATTTGTGATGAGATTGATCAATCATATTTACCTATCCACAAAACGTGGCGTTTAAATGAGCGTCATTATGGTGCACTTCGTGGTATGAACAAGGATGATTCCAAACAACAATTTGGCGTTGAACAGGTCGCTAAATGGCGCCGAGGTTATTCAGAAGTACCCCCACAATTGTCAAAACGAGATCATGAACGTCGTTATGACCGCTTAGGGGTTCAGATACCATTGTCTGAGAGCCTTAAAATGACGCAAGAGCGCCTATTACCATATTGGAATGATGTAATAGCCGGACAATTGATAGACGGTCAGAATCAGTTGATTGTGGCACATGGCAGTTCTTTACGAGCACTGATCAAGTATCTAGATCAAATACCAGATGATCAAATAAATTCGGTGGAAGTCCCCAATGGGCAACCAATCGTCTATGAACTTGACTCAAAATTAAATGTCATTCAAAAACAGATATTAGAATAAAAATAGTGTGCTACTTCAATTAACGATGAAGTAACACACTATTTTAAGTCAAAAGTTATTTAAATGGATATTATGCTAAAGCACCCATTGGATCCCAAGGTTTCAATGTAATTGGTTCTTCGGCTTGCGCCTTTAACAAATCTTCGGGGAGGAACTTTTTGTTAACCACAATTTGGTAACAATATTCATCTAGCCAAGCATCGGTCATCACGAAATAGCCTTTGGTTCCGACTTTTGGTCCCCATGAATTTTCAACCTTCCATTTAGTTGGTTGTCCATCAATCAAATCAACACCAGTCAAGACCATGGCATGAGTCATTAAACTCTCACCGTAATCAAGACGTTCGGCCTTGGTCATTGAAAAGTCTGTGTTGAAAAGTTCACTCTTAGCATAGACGTTTAGGTCCATAATTCCTTGCTGACGTTCTGAACTTTGACCTACGTCACAACCAAACCAAACGCTTTCGCCAGATTTTAGTTGAGCAATGGCCAATTGTTTGAATTGTTCAATTTCTACATTCAAATGTTTGACTGCACGACCACCAACGACATTACCAAGCATATCAATGGTGTAAGTTTTATTGTAGGGCTTGTCATCCGTAGGGGAGTTGATGATTGAAACGTAATCATCCAAATTCCAGCCAATATATTTCTTGAAGAAGCTTTGTGGAGTTAAATCTTTTTCAATATGATATTGTTTGGATTCGTCGCGATATTCAAAATCAAATTTAACCGGTGGCTGGCCAAAGGTATAAGTTAAAATACGATAGTTCTCTGACATCATTTGATTCCGAGCAGCGTCAATTTGTGAATCATCACTATGATTAGCCACGAGTGTTCGTAAAGTAATCGCGTCTTTCCGTAGTTTTTTGTTTAAAACGGTGTTAATTTCATTAGATTTAGAAGAACTGTAAGTTTCTGGCATGACAGATTGTGGGACGATACCATATTTTTCAATTAAGGCACAAAGCATGTCCCATTGACCACCATCTTGCTGTGGAGTGGCCATCAAGAAAGCAACTTCGCGACTATCTGCAGATTGTGTGGCTGTATTTAAAACGTTTTCGTAGAAATAGTTAGCTTTTTCAAATTTATCCCAGAAAAAAGTGTAAGACTGTGATAATTCAAATTTTTTCAGGCCTAATTTATTGGCCATGTCATGACGCATCGTGTTGAGGGCTGCAAACATCCAACAACGGCCAGATTGTTTTTGATTGGCCACGTCACCCGTATCTAGGTCAATTGAAAATGTTGGATCTGATTCAACGGCAGCATGCCAATCATAACTGCTGGCTAAAATACCATTTTTAGTCACAGTTCGTTCTAACACTTTCGCTTGTGGTTCATTTGCTAATTGTTGTTGATACTCGTTTAATTTTGTTTGATCAATTTCAAAACTCATGAAGTCACTCTCCTTTAATGTATATCTTTAATTGTAGCGCAAGTAGGTTAAAACTGCGTCCTTTTTACTCATTCACTAGTATTTTTTGATAACTAGGGTGTTTGGCAAATTCAGTTTTTGTCCAAGGGTCTAATAATTTGATGGTGAGCTGATTTTGGGTAGCATAACTGACAAATTCAGCAATTAGTTGAGCACCAATTTCAGTCGCGTCAAAATCTGGGTGCACAAAAACGTGTTCTAAGACCGCAATTGAATTATCTGTGGCAATCGAAGGAAAATAAATTTCGCCAATAATTGGATAATTGGTGTCACTAAGAATTAGATGATCTGAGGTGTAATTATATGTCATGAAAAGCCAACTTTCTGAGAGGTTAATTAAAATTTAAACGATAATACACACGATTGTCAATTCAAGCCGATAAAGTAGTATCAATATATTTTGCCATATCTTATAATTAAAAGGTAAATAACAGATGAGGTGAATTATATGTTACGGGGATTTCAAGTAGTATCAAAAAAAGCAGATCAAAATATCAATTTGCCAAAGCGCCAGACTCGACAAGCCGCTGGGTATGATTTTGAAAGCTCAGAAGATTTCGTGTTACCTTCAATTTGGAAATTAAAATTTGTTAAAATCATTAAGGGCTTATTGCACAACATTGAGCTGTCAGATGACGATTATTTAGATGCTAATAATGCATTGAAGCCAGTTTTAGTACCAACTGGTATTAAAGCCTACATGCCAGAAAGTGAATTTTTAATGCTGGTAAACCGCTCGAGTGGGCCGTTAAAACGTCGGTTAATTTTACCAAATGGGGTTGGAATCGTGGATGCTGATTACTTCGACAATGAAGGTAATGAGGGTGAAATATTTTTCCAATTAATTAATTATGGCGTGAAGGATTTAGTGATTAAAAAAGGTGAACGAATCGGTCAAGGAATCTTTATGCCATTCTTGACGGCTGATGATGAAGAACAACCTCAAAGCGACCGCACTGGTGGCTTTGGATCAACCAAGAAATAATTTAGGAGGTGGAGGAGTATTAATGGCTAAAGCAAAAACAGTCTATGTATGTTCAAATTGTGGATATAGTTCTCCCAGATTTTTAGGGCGGTGTCCTAATTGTGGTGAATGGAACACGTTAGTGGAAGAAAAGGTGCAACCAGAATCGGCCCAAAGCCGCTCCCGAATTACCATTGATGGGAATAAAACTAAACCAACACGGATTAGTGACATTCATTCAGAAGATACACCACGAGTACAGACTAAAATGCCGGAACTGAATCGCGTCTTGGGTGGCGGAATTGTCCCTGGTTCTTTGATTTTGATTGGTGGAGATCCTGGGATTGGGAAATCAACGCTCCTCTTACAAGTATCAGGACAATTAAACCAAACGGGTGGCACAGTGCTGTATGTTTCTGGTGAAGAAAGTGCCAACCAAATTAAAATGCGTGCGGAACGTTTAGACGTAACCGGAGATCAATTTTACATTTATCCGGAAACTGATATGGCTAGTATCCGCGCCACCATTGAAACAATGAAACCAGATTATGTCATTATTGATTCTGTCCAGACAATGATGGAACCAGATGTAACTTCGGCGATTGGGAGTGTGGCCCAAATTCGCGAAGTCACCGCAGAACTGATGCAAATTGGTAAAAGCAATAATATTACGATCTTTATCGTTGGCCATGTGACCAAAGGTGGCGCCATTGCGGGGCCTAAAATTTTGGAACATATGGTTGATACAGTGCTTTATTTTGAGGGCGATTTACACCATGCCTATCGAATTTTACGCTCGGTCAAGAATCGCTTTGGTTCCACAAATGAGTTGGGCATTTTTGAAATGCAAAATGGTGGATTGTACGAAGTGTCAAATCCATCTGAGATGTTTTTGGAAGAACGGCTGAAGGATGCAACTGGATCAGCCATCGTGGTTTCTATGGAAGGAACGCGTCCAATTTTAGTAGAAATTCAGGCGCTAGTTACACCGACTGTCTTTGGCAATGCCCAACGGACAGCGAGTGACTTAAATCGAAACCGAGTTTCCCTTTTAATGGCAGTGCTTGAGAAACGGGCGAATTTGATGCTTCAAAATCAGGATGCCTATTTAAAAGCGGCTGGTGGTGTCAAATTAGATGAACCAGCGATAGATTTGGCTATTTCGATGAGTATTGCCTCAAGTTACCGAGACAAAGGAACACGGCCTACAGATGCATTCGTCGGTGAAGTCGGTTTAACTGGTGAAATTCGCCGTGTTAATCGCATTGAAGAACGGGTGGCAGAAGCCCGTAAATTAGGCTTTAAACGGATTTTTGTCCCTAAGAATAATTTACAAGGTTGGACGCCACCTAAGGGAATCCAAGTGATTGGTGTAGCTACACTTGTCGAATCACTTAAACTTGCGTTAGACTAACTGAAGAAGGGAGGTGTAATTAAATTATGAGAAAACATATTATTAGATCATTATTCGTTGTTGTTGGAGCTGCGTTAGGCTTTTACTACTTACCAATGTTTTGGAATATGACAGGAGTCACTTTACCCGGAATTGGGTTATTATTTAGCGATATCTTGATTGGTGCAATTATTTTTTGGTTGCTGTCATTACCACTTGGGGGATATATTGAACGATTGGTAAATCGTACGGAAAACTATTTAACCAAGCAAAGTCCTGTGTACTTGTTATTTGGGAGTTTTCTAACGATTATTGGACTGGTTTTAGCGGTCCTTGTATCGACACCCTTGTGGAATTCACACGTGCCAGTGTTGAACAACGTTGTTCCGATTATCTTAATGGTTACATTCGGGTACTTAGGTTTTCGAATTGGAACTACTCGATTAGATGATTGGCGTGCGTTAATGCAGTCACGGCGTTCAAAGGGAACCCCAGAAACTGATGGTGAATCTGGCAGTGTTTTATCCAAACAAGATGCTAACTATCATCACTACAAAATTTTGGATACTAATATTTTGATTGACGGTCGAATCTATGACATTGTCAAAACAGGTTTCATTGAAGGAACTTTATTAGTTCCTAATTTTGTCTTGTACGAATTGCAATATATCGCGGATTCTAGCGATAGTATTAAACGGGTTCGTGGTCGCCGTGGATTGGACATTTTAAACAAACTGCAAAGCGAAAAAATCGTCCCAATTGAAATGTATGAAGGTGATTTTGAAGACATTCCTGAAGTAGATAGCAAGTTAATTCGTTTAGCTAAGGAAGTCGATGGCGTCATCGTGACCAATGACTATAACTTGAATAAAGTAATTCAATTCCAAAATGTCCAAGTGATGAACATCAACGAATTGACTTCATCATTGAAGGCACGGGTCTTACCTGGTGAAAAACTTAATGTCATGGTTGTTAAAAATGGGACTGAACGACAACAAGGAGTTGCCTATTTAGATGATGGGACAATGGTTGTGGTTGAAGATGGTCGCTATTATTTAAATGATCATATCGAAGTTGAAGTAACTAGTGCTTTGCAAACTGATTCCGGTCGGATGATTTTTGCTCGTCCAGTGCATTCAACCAAGAATATCAACGATAAACATACAGATTCAAAAAATAACAGTAGATAATTGATTTTTTTTCTGAGACTTGTAAACTAATAGATGGTTTGAAAAAAGTAGATAGTCATTTACTATCAATACATGAAAGAGGCGTAATATTTTGGCTAAAAGCAAAATCCGAGTACGATACGCACCAAGTCCAACTGGACACTTGCATATTGGAAATGCGCGTACAGCACTATTTAATTATTTGTACGCACGACACAATAAAGGAAAGTTCATCATACGGATTGAAGATACCGACACTAAACGGAACATCGATGATGGTGAACGCAGCCAATTAGATAATCTAAAATGGTTGGGCTTAGATTGGGATGAAGGTCCTGATGTAGGTGGAGATTTTGGACCATATCGTCAATCTGAACGTAAAGATATTTATGTAGATTACATTAATCAACTGCTGGAAAAAGGTTTAGCTTACAAGTCATATCGGACGGAAGATGAACTAGAAGCTGATCGTGAAGCTCAAAAAGCTCGCAAGGAAATGCCTCATTACGTTTATGAATATGCTGGCATGGATGACAAGCAAATCGCCCAAGTACAGGCTGATGCTGAAGCTAACGGACTGGAACCAGTTGTTCGTTTCCGCGTGCCTGAAGGGGCTACTTATGCCTGGACTGATTTGGTTAAAGGTGATGTATCGTTTGAATCAAAGACTATCGGTGGCGATTTCGTCATTCAAAAGCGTGACGGCATGCCAACGTATAACTTTGCTGTTGTGATTGATGATCACCTCATGGAAATTTCTCATGTTTTCCGTGGGGATGACCACGTGGCTAATACGCCTAAGCAATTGATGATTTATGAAGCCTTTGGTTGGGAAGCACCACAATTTGGTCATATGAGTTTAATTATTAACTCTGAAACAGGTAAAAAGTTAAGCAAACGTGACGAATCAGTGCTTCAATTTATTGAACAATATCGTGAATTGGGGTACCTACCTGAAGCCATGTTAAACTTCATTATTTTGCTTGGGTGGTCACCAGTTGGTGAAGATGAAATCTTTACTCGTCAAGAATTTATTAAAATGTATGATGAAAAACGTTTAAGCAAATCACCTGCTGCATTTGATGGAAAGAAACTTGAATGGGTTAATAACCAATACATGAAGAATGCGGATGAAGATGCAGTCTTTGATTTAGCACTGCCTCAATTAATTGAAGCAGGGTTGCTTGAAAAACATGCTGATCCAATGAAGATGGAATGGACTCGTAAGTTAGTGAGCTTGTTCAAGCGTGAAATCAGTTACGCAGCCGAAATCTTACCATTTGCTAAGCCATTTTTCCATGGCCCTGCAGATATTAATGATGAAGCGCGTGCTGAATTAGCTGAAGACGATGCTTTGACTGTCTTGAAAGAATTCCGTGCTCGTATTGCGGACGTTGATTACTTGAATACAGTCAAAGTCTTAAAGACAATCAAGAGTATTCAAAAGGATACCAAGATTAAGGGTCGCAAGTTATGGATGCCAATTCGAATTGCAATTACGCATGAGATGCATGGCCCAGAACTGCCTGAATCAATTGAATTAATTGGTTATGAACAATCAATTAAGAATCTTGACGAAATGATTAATGAATTAAGTTAACAAGATAAAAAAACGGATAAAAACCAACTGGCTTTTATCCGTTTTTTGGTGCACATATTTATATTTATTTAAAATCATTCGGGTTAGCTGAGGCAGGTGAAATGTTATCCATCTCACTGTCGCGATAATCCCACCATTCATCAATATAACCAACAAAGCCAGCTGCCAGCATGGCTTGATTCAGAATTTGATAATTATGTTCCTGGTATGGTTTGCGACGATAACTGCGCTTGGCTTTAGGACCAAATTCATCGAATGCACTTTGCATCGGTAGGTTGGTTCCATCTGGCTCACAGAGGGTTAAATCAAAGGTCACACCCTTTTGATGACTGGCATTAGGATTTGGTGGTAAGACCCATTGTGGATCCGGATAAATGTCAAATAACTTCTTTTGCGCCGTCACCGGCCGATAAGCATCCCAGACTTTTAATCGGAAACCAGATTTTTTCACAAGCTCACTAGCAACGGCTAATTTTTCGGCCGTTTGAGTTCTAGCAATTGCAGTTGAAAAATCGTAAATTATTTGTTTTGTAAAATTATCTTTAGTCGCATATTTTAAATCAACATAGATTTCGGGATCAAGTTGTTGAATATCTATAAATTCATTGTTCATGTCGTATACCTCGTACGTAATGGCTTTCAATAAAAAAGTGTATAAAAAAAGATGGCGGGAGCCATCTTTTGAGGAGTATTACGAAAATCTTGGGGGATTTCGTAACTATTTTTCGGTTACTATTGGGAGGAGTAATTGAAAAATATAGGTTTGCAGTCGGAAATAATTTCTTCTTCCTAACTACAAGATATATAATAACATGTATTTGTGAAAAATGTGTGATTTTTTGCAAAAAAGTTCAATTTTTTTTTTTAAATTCATTTTTTTGTATCTAATTCGGAGTGTGGTAAAATACTATTACTAACAACGTTTAAGGGGTAAAATGCATGCTAAAAATTTATAATACTCTAACAAGAAAAAAAGAAGAATTTGTCCCTATAAATCTCGGACAGGTCAAAATGTATGTGTGTGGTCCGACGGTCTACAATTATATTCACATTGGTAATGCCCGGAGCGCAATTGCTTTTGATACAATTCGGCGCTATTTTGAATTCAGTGGTTATACGGTTGATTACGTGTCTAACTTTACCGATGTCGATGATAAAATGATCAAAGCAGCGAATGAACAAGGAATTACAGTTCCACAATTAGCAGATAAATTTATTAATGCATTTATGGAAGATACCGAGGCGGTGAATATCGAACCGGCAACGATGCATCCACGCGCGACAGAAAACATTCCAGAAATTATTGAATTTATTGCGGATTTAATTGATAAGGGCTTTGCTTATGAATCTGAGGGGGATGTCTACTATCGTGCTCGCAAATTTAAGCACTACGGTGAACTATCCGACCAATCAATTGATGATTTAGAGGTTGGGGCAAGTCGCCATGTTGATTCGCAGGAATTTGAAAAAAAAGAAGATCCAATTGATTTTGCGCTCTGGAAAGCCGCTAAACCCGATGAAATCAATTGGGATTCACCATGGGGCAAAGGGCGACCAGGATGGCATATCGAATGTTCCGTGATGTCTACCAAGTACTTGGGCGATACGTTTGATATTCATGGTGGTGGTCAAGATTTACAATTTCCACATCATGAAAACGAAATTGCGCAAAGTGAGGCCAGAACCGGCCAAAAATTTGCTAACTATTGGATGCACAATGGATTTGTCACAGTAGGTGAAGACAATGAAAAGATGAGTAAATCACTTGGTAACTTTGTGACGGTTCATGATATCATCAAAAATTTGGATCCTCAGGTGTTGCGTTTCTTTATGGCAACTACCCAATATCGTCGGCCAATTCAATATAGTCCATTAAATATTGCGGATGCGCAAAATAATTTGTCGCATATCCAAAATGCGTTTGAAAATTTAGATTATCGGTTAAATGATGCTCAACCAGGATCGTCCACAGATGTAACAGCGGAAGTCGATAATTACGTCAGTCGGTACACGGCAGCGATGGATGATGATTTTAATGTACAAAATGGAATTGCAGTCGTGTATGAATTAGTGAAGTATAGCAATGTTTATGCTGAACGTGAAGTGGTTCTAAAAGATGATTTAACTTTATTAAAGACGACTTTACAACGGTTAGTCGCAGTCTTTGGCATCGAATTAAGTGTTGAAACGCTTGATGACGCTAAAATTATGGAACTAATTGCTCAACGTGATCAAGCCAGACTTGATAAAGACTTTGCGATGAGTGATAAAATTCGAGACGATTTAAAGAATCAAGGAATTATCATTGAAGATACACCAAATGGAACGCGTTACAGGAAGGAATAGAATGTCAAAAGTAGATTATCAACAGGTTAACGGAATTGCCTTGGCTTACTTAGGGGATGCAGCTTATGAGGTATATGTTCGAGAACATTTATTAAGCAAAGGCTATACTAAGCCTACCAAGCTACATCACACAGCCACGCATTTCGTCTCTGCCAAGGCACAGGCTGCCTTAATCGATTTAATGCAACAAGATGAATTACTCAATAAAGAAGAATGGGATTTCTTTAAACGTGGTCGAAACGCCAACAGTCATACCCATGCCAAAAATACAGATGTGCTGACTTATCGTATTTCAACCGGCTTTGAAGCTTTGATGGGATATTTGAAATTAAGTAATCAGCCGGAACGATTAGATGAAGTTGCCAACTGGTGCATTGACCAAGTAGAAGCAGGGAGAACAGAATGAGCGAAGAACAAAAACAAGCAACGGATTTTATCATTGGTCGGCACGCGGTCACTGAAGCACTAAAAACAGACCAATCAATCAACAAATTATTTTTACAAGATGCGTTAACGTCTGACACTATTAAAGACATCGTTAAATTGGCACGTGAAAAAGGCATTGTGATTTCAAATGTACCTAAGTCGAAACTAGATTTGTTGACTGACCATCAGAAACATCAAGGGGTAGTGCTGGCCATTTCAGCATATCAGTACGCACAACTGGATGATTTATTTGATAAGGCCGAACAGGCAAATGAAAATCCATTCTTTTTAATTTTAGATGAAATTGAAGACCCTCATAATTTAGGCTCTATTATGAGAACTGCTGATGCAGCTGGTGTGCATGGAATTATTATTCCAAAACGACGCGCAGTTGGTCTTACTTCTGTGGTGGCGAAAACCTCGACTGGGGCAATTGAACACGTCCCAGTAGTCCAAGTCACTAACTTAGTGCAAACCGTCAAAGAATTACAAAAACGCAATGTTTGGATTTTTGGGACTGACATGAACGGAACTGATTACCGTCGTTGGGACGCTAAAGGACCATCTGCATTAATCATTGGTAACGAAGGCAAAGGAATTTCACAACTATTGAAAAAATCGGTTGATGAAATGTTGACCATTCCAATGATTGGACACGTACAGTCATTAAATGCTAGTGTCGCTGCTAGTTTGTTAATTTATCAAGGTTTTAATTCAAGACATCAACTATAGAAAGACAACTATTTAGGTGAAAGCTTAAATAGTTTTTTAATACCAGTTACGTTATGCCATGAAATGTTATGTGCGTTGAAATACTATCTTGGATTATAATGAGCAAATGATAAATTTTGCTCATTGAATTTTTTTAATGCTCATGTAATATTCATAAAAGGGTGCATATTGTCCGAATTATGAATAATAAACATATGTTCGCTTGTGCTAAAAATCGGTTTCGGTATATTAGGAAAGATAGGTATATTCAAAACAAATTTTTTATGCCTCAGGAGGAAGTATGTACGAGGGAACTGCAAAACATTTGATATCTGATACGGAATTAATCACGCGGTTTAACGCAGGAGATTCAATCAGTTTTACAGCTTTATTTAAAAGGTATTTACCATTGGTTCATAAGATGCAACGTCAATATTACTTTAAACAGTATGATCGTGAAGATTGGGAGCAGGAAGCACGAATTGTTTGTTTAAAGGTCATCCGACAATTTGATGAAAATAATGGTGCGACGTTCGGTAGTTTTTTTAAAATTAGTTTACGTAATCGGGCATTTGACATTATTCGCCGTGAAAAGCGGATTGAGTACGTAAACGAAACTATTACCAGCGATGAAGAAAATGAAGTATTGGTAGATTACTCGCGATCTCAACCAGATGAATGCGCAATTTGTCATACTCAAATTGATGAGTTTCTCACTTATTGTTCACCGTTTGAATTAAATGTCTTTGATTTAATTGTCAAAGGACGAACACGTTCTGAAATTAAAATACTATTGAAATGTGATCAACGTAGTATTGATGGCGCCTTAAGTCGATGTCGAAAAAAATTAAAGTTAGCGATGAAGTAAAATCGTTTTAGTGGAAGACCGTTGACATAAATTAGCTAAGCATGATACTATAATATGGATTGTGGGGTGGCGTTTATGGCCCATACTAAAGTGGCTTTGGCGTGTTCCGTTTGTGGTTCACGCAATTATATAATTACAGCTAATCCTAATCGCCAAGTGCGGTTAGAAGTTAAAAAATTTTGTAGATACTGTGGAAAACACACGCTACATAGAGAAACAAAGTAGGAGGAGAACATCCAATGCATTTATTTAGATTCATTAAAAATGTCGTAAAAGAAATGAAACTCGTTGTTTGGCCAACTGTCAAAGAAAATCGTCGAGATACTGCAGTTGTTGTTTCATTATCAGTCTTTTTCATGCTATTTTTTGCATTATTCGACTGGTTAATCGAGTCCGGTTTGCTCATTTTTACTAAATAGTGTGGTCAAATAGTTATTATTTTGATATACTTTGTTTGTTGAGGACTTCGTTTAGTGCGAAGTTTTTTTATTTTGTTTATGATTCTGATTTAAAAAAATAGGAGATTATATCGTGGCTGAATCAATTGAAAAACAATGGTACGTATTGCATACTTATTCTGGATATGAAAATCGAGTAAAAAGTAATCTTGAATCCCGAGCTCAATCAATGGGGATGGAAGAATTCATTTTTCGGATTGTGGTTCCGGAACAAGAAGTGCGTGAAATTAAAGATGGTAAAGCAAAAGAATCCATCCAAAAAACCTTTCCTGGATATGTACTAGTTGAAATGGTTATGACTGACCAAGCTTGGTATATCGTTCGTAACACTCCTGGCGTTACTGGATTCGTTGGCTCTCATGGTGGTGGTTCAAAACCAACTCCATTGTTACCAGATGAAGTTGAACTTGTCTTGCGTCGTTTGGGGATGAGTGCTCGTCATCAAGAGCTTGACGTTGAAGTCGGTGAAACCATCAAAATTGTTGAAGGTGCCTTTGCTGATTTAACCGGTAAAATTACTGAAATTGATAATGAAAAAATGAAATTAAAGGTTAATATCGAAATGTTTGGTCGTGAAACTGCAACTGAACTTGATTTTGATCAAGTAGATAAATTACTTTAATTTTTACAGCATTGGTCGTTGAACCAGTGCTTTTTTTGTGGTAAACTCATTAAGTATGTTTTTGGCATATGTAGTGGGAGGGACAAATCTAATGTCCCATGATTACCACAATGACCTAAGGAGGTTATGTCTCATGGCAAAAAAAGTAGCTAATGTTGTTAAGTTACAAATTCCAGCCGGTAAGGCAACTCCAGCGCCACCAGTTGGACCAGCGCTTGGACAAGCAGGAATTAATATTATGGGTTTCACAAAGGAATTTAATGCACGTACTGCTGACCAAGCAGGACTATTAATTCCCGTTGTGATTAGTGTATACGAAGACCGTTCATTCGACTTCATCACTAAGACACCACCCGCTTCAGTTCTTTTGAAGAAAGCCGCAGGTGTTGAACACGGTTCCGGTGAACCAAACACTAAGAAAGTAGCCAAGGTTACCAAGGCTCAAGTGCAACAAATTGCCGAAACTAAAATGCAAGATCTAAACGCTTCTGATGTTGAATCAGCAATGCGCATGATCGAAGGTACTGCACGCAGTATGGGCTTCGAAGTCGAAGGTTAATATAACCGTGACAGTCGGGTACTTCATAAAAATGAATGTACCAAGTGGGAGGGAACTCCGTTTGACCACATTTTGCAAGGAGGAAAACACAAATGGCTCAAAATAGAGGTAAAAAGTACCAAGATGCTGTCAAGAAAGTGGATGCTGAAAAATCATACACTGTTGACGAAGCTATCAACTTGGTTAAAGAAATTGATTTTGCAAAATTTGATGCAACCATTGAAGTTGCTTTCAATTTAAACGTTGATACAAAACAAGCAGACCAACAATTACGAGGTGCCGTAGTACTTCCTAACGGTACTGGTAAAGAACAAAAGGTTGTTGTTTTTGCTAAGGGTGACAAAGCTAAAGAAGCCGAAGCTGCTGGTGCAGATGTCGTTGGTGACGATGACCTAGTTGCTCGTATTTCTGATGGCTGGTTAGACTTTGATGTTGCTATCGCAACACCAGACATGATGGCTCAAGTTGGTCGTTTAGGTCGTGCTTTAGGACCTAAGGGATTAATGCCTAACCCTAAAACTGGAACTGTTACTATGGACGTGACAAAGGCTGTTTCTGAATCAAAAGCCGGTAAGGTAACTTATCGTACTGATCGTGACGGTAATGTTCATGTTCCAACTGGTAAAGTTTCATTTGATGCAGCTAAGTTGGCTGAAAACCTTAAGACTATCTCAGATGTAGTTCTTAAAGCTCGTCCAGCTTCAGTTCGTGGAACATATGTAAAACATGTTTCACTTGCATCTACATTTGGCCCAAGTGTTAATGTTGATGTAACATCACTTTAATTCTTGACATTTCTCGTCAGATTGTTATACTATCTTAGTTCAATTAAATAATTCACCTAAGACTCAGGCGGCGCAAGCCATAATTATTACCTGCCGAGGAAGCTAAATTTCTTCTCTATGTCTAGGTGGGCATAGGGATTTTTTATTAAATCCTACATGATTAAAATTTTGGAGGTGAAAAAATATGAGTGAACAAACAATCGCAAAGAAAGCTGAAACTGTTTCAGCAGTCGCTGATCGTTTCAAGGCAGCAGAATCTGCAATCGTTGTTGATTTACGTGGTTTAACTGTTGAACAAGACACACGTCTACGTAAAGAACTTCGTGATGCTGGCGTTTCATTATCAGTAATTAAAAATACTGTATTGGTTCGTGCAGCTGAAGCAGCTGGTTATGCTGAATTGAACGACGTCTTTGCTGGACCTAGTGCCGTTGCATTTTCTAACGAAGATGCTATTGCACCAGCCAAGCTCTTGAAGAAGTTCTCAGATGAATTTGAGGCACTTGAAATCAAGGGTGGTATTCTCGAAAAGAGTGTTGCCGATCTTGATAAGATCAATTTATTTGCTACATTACCAAGTCGAGAAGAATTACTTGCTACATTGGCATCAATGCTACAAGCACCTGTTCGCAACGTGGCTTATGCGCTTAACGCTGTTATCGAAAAGGGCGAAGACGCTGCATAATATAGTAACAAACAAAAAAACAAACACACACAATATTTGGAGGACAATATAATGGCTTTTGATAAAGACTCAATCATTGCTTCATTAAAAGAAGCATCAATCTCAGACCTTAGCGACTTAGTTAAGGCAATCGAAGAAGAATTCGACGTTTCAGCTGCTGCACCAGTTGCAGTTGCTGGCGCTGCTGGTGGAGACACTGATGCAGTTAAGGATTCATACACTGTTGAACTTACTGAATCAGGCGACCAAAAAGTTAAAGCTATCAAGGCAGTTCGTGAAATCACTGGACTTGGCTTGAAAGATGCTAAGGGTCTTGTTGATGACGTTCCTTCTGTAATCAAAGAAGACGTTAAAGAAGACGAAGCTAACGACATCAAGGCAAAACTTGAAGAAGTCGGTGGAGTTGTTACTCTTAAGTAATACAACTTATAAATTTGAAACAATGTCCTTATGAAACAAGTCTTTTGTTCCGTATGGTAATTGTTAAAATCAAGGAAAATGTCATGTTTTCCTGTCTAAAATCCTACAAAGTTATGTCTTGGTGGGATTTTTTTGTATACTAAAATTTATATTGTAGTTTGGAATTAATTTAAATGATTTCTTTGATAACCCAATCATTTAAGATATACTAATGTCGTCAGTAGTGATTGGAATGTTACTGATTGGGAGGAAACATTGGTTAACTATCAAAACAGGGTGGGGATTAATATGGGTGAAAATAGGGTAAAAGTTGTGTTAATGGTTGGAGTGAGCTTGTTGATTTTGACAGGTTGTGGCACACAAGGCAGTACGAATAATACCAACAAAAGTAGTCAAACATCAACATCAACTACTAACAAGAATAGTGCTAATGTATCAAGCTCTGCCAAAGCCAAAGCAGCGAGTGAATCAAAATCAACCACGCTTTGGAATGATACTAAGGATAATGAATTACAAAATTTCATTAATCAATGGAGAAAGCACTAGTATTGGTTGGAGTGCTGATGGAATGGGTAATTACGAATATAACGTTGTCGCCATCTATAATTACGATAGCACACAACCACCATTACCAAATCACATCACGTATGTGTTTGCCTTCCATGATGGTCAACCAGTAGCGTTAGTTGACCAATCACGTGATGGCGGACCGAGATTAACTGAAACGCAAAATAATGAAGTTAAGTCCAATTTTGCAGAAATAGCAGAATAATCTTTATTCAAATAAAAACGATGAATCAATCTAGAAACGCATAGTTTCAAAAAAGATTCATCGTTTTTTAGGTTAATGTAGTGCAGTTATTATCAAGTTAATTTTCTTTTTCTGAAGTTCGATATCGCCAAAATTTATTAATATCACGCCAGTGTAGTTGGGGCCTACCAATGAGTAAACCAAATGGTGAAACTTTATAGAATATCCAGGCGATGATAAATGAAATAGCCAAAACAAATAACCAGCCGATTGGCACGAGTAATAGTAAGAGTAAATCAGGCAGACTCAATTGCGCCAATACCCATTCCAATAATAGAAGCCCAATGATTTGATCTAAATAAATACCAAAACTTATTTTGGCACCAGTTCCAATAACACGAGAAAATAAAGCCGCTGGATGCGTAGCCCGCCAAGAAGCATATCGTTTACCTAGCCAAAAGATAAACAGGATGGCCATAGTATCAAAAACCATGAGGTAAGGTTGATATGCTGACCGAACGTGGTCAGAGTTAAGCTGTAAAATACCCAGATTCAAGATGCGATAAAAAGGAATGGTTCCAAGCGATAATCCAGCGAAGATGATACTAATTATCTTAATATGTTTGTTTACAAACTTGGTAAGTTCATTATAATGTTGGCTTGCATAAGCACCAAAGATAAAGAAAAATTGATAAGTAAAGACATTAATACTATAGGCATGAAACCAATATGGCCAATGTGAAGTATCTACATACCAGAGTTTGTATTTAATTAAACTTGTTAGGGCTAGTTGAACAATAAAACTAATCACTAACAGCTGTTTATGTTGATTCGGCCATTTGTGGAATAGCCAGGTAATGATAGGAAAGACTAAATATAATTGCATGGTGACTAATAAATAGTACATGTATTGCAAGTCACCTTGAAAGAGATGACCTACATATGTAATCAAAAAATGATGTGGGGCATGCATGACGCCAAAGAAAATGGATAAACTAAAAATAATTAAATTCCAAATTAAATAAGTCCAAATGCTACCATTGAAACGCTTTTTCCAAAAGCGGCGCCAATTGTGATTGTTATAGTAATTCATGGTTAGCACCAAGCCGCTCATGAACATAAAACCCATGCGACTGAAATGAATCATTAGACGTATGCTCTGCAAATCATCGTAAGACATACTGGTTGAGTTCATGGCACTCATAAAAATATTAACGGTATGATTCAAAAGAACGCCACTGATAAAAAGGATTCGCATAAAATCAACTTCATATAAATAGTTCCGTTTTCTAGGGGTGGTGTGGTCTTGCTGCAAGTCGATCACCTTTCTTTCCTGTCACATTAAGCTGTGAACAATACTACTCATGTTAGGCTTAAGTTGTGGACGATTTGAGGAGCAAAAAGTGTCATCTTTTTTAATACTTAGCGAAGATAGTATGAAGTGGATGGTGAATCAATGGACATAAATAAAGGACCTGTAACAAAATTCACATTTTGTGTCACAGATCCCTATTATTTTTGATTATTGAACTAAGTGTTTTAAACCATTAATTTGTTTGAAGACTTCCCGTTCAATTTGTCGATTTTTAAAACTGGCAGTGTGAATTGTACTGTTCGGGCGATTTATTTTGGTATATAGCAGTTTGGGATTGTAGGCATAGCTGCCAGCTGTATTTGCTACAAAGGCAGATGTAAATAAATAATCTTCTGCAATCGGCAATGTTTCATCAAACCGCAAATTAATTGCATCAATTGCCGTTTTGGCAAAGGCTTTATTCCAGACATAACCGCCAATTTCAGATCCGTGAGAAGAAACTTGATTGAACATTTCGCGTTGGTTAATTTTGATTGGATGATTGACGGTTGTTCGACTACCATGCCAAACATAGCCAACAGCAGCGGCGACAACGCCATCTGTAAACGAATCAGCGAGAGTTTCAACAAATAATGGATCTAACGCGTCATCCCCGTCGACAAAAGCAATTGCATCCCCAGTTGCATGTTCAATACCATAATTTCTAGCGGCACTGATGCCTTTGATGTTGCGTGAACTGGTGAAAGTGGTAATCAGGATGGTCACGCGTGAACGCTTCCGCCAGTTGTGCTGATTGATCAGTGGAATGGTCATCAATTAACCACAATTCAAATGGTCGAGTTTGGGCAGCTAAGCTTTCCAGTGTTTGTTCTAAATAACCAGCGACATTATAGGTTGGAATTACAATGGATATCTTTTCCATAATACATACCTCAATTATTTTTTGGTCATTATGCCGATTACTCATTGAAAAAGCAATTATTCAGCTCAAAGGACAAGACTTGTTGTTAGACATGGTTTTCAATTTATGACATCATACACATAAATTGAAGTTATTGATGGGGAGGAGTTATTTTTGCAAGCACAAACATAAGCATTTCCACGGCATCAGCGATTGTATTTTGGGGCCTTATTAGCCGGTATCGCTGGTAGTTTAGATTCGTATACCTACTTACTC
Source organism: Paucilactobacillus nenjiangensis (assembly GCF_005405445.1). Taxonomy (GTDB): domain Bacteria; phylum Bacillota; class Bacilli; order Lactobacillales; family Lactobacillaceae; genus Paucilactobacillus; species Paucilactobacillus nenjiangensis. The sequence goes on along the minus strand of NZ_BJEB01000007.1, from coordinate 707 downwards.
CATGGAGGTGTTTTGTCTGGCTTACAGACCGGAAATTGCATTTTAATTGGGGTTGAAGTTAGTAAGGGTGATTATGGGCAGTTACTAAAATACATCGTGTCGATTTTAGCATTTATTTTGGGAGCAATTATTATTCGTTTTATTCAGTACCGGTTTGAACTTTCAGATAGTTTAAAACGGCATGAAATTTTTGTCTTAATTTATGAGTGCGTTTTAATGGTGGTTGTGGCACTTCTAGGTACACACATTCCACAAATGATGGCAACGGCGATTTTATCAATTGTCGCAGCTGGTCAATTACAAGAGTTTAGACAACTCAAAGGGGGCCCATTTACGTCGTTGATGATGACAGGAAATTTGCACACATTGGGTGAAAGTTTATTTAATAGCTGGTTAGTCGGCCAAAGTAAAGCGCGTTCCAAGGCGATTGACATGGGAACCATTATTTTAAGCTTTGTGGCCGGGGCCGTTTTAATGGGCTTACTGGTACCGATGTTAAAAGAATTGGCGATTGTTTGTTCAGCCGTCATGGTGGCCATCACCGCGATGATTTTAATGGTTAATCCTGAGCGTTAATCGGATAGTGAGCACAAAAAAACACTCTGATTTTTGACAGGGTGTTTTGTATTTTGGTTCTACAATATTTGGTACTGATAGAGATTCACTTTGTGAATTTATACTGGTGCCATTTTCTATTATCAAGTAAA
>NZ_BJEB01000006.1 GCF_005405445.1 Paucilactobacillus nenjiangensis | reverse complement strand
TGATCCTCCAATTTACTTCCTTAATTATACTAAATCAGAGTCTCTATTTAACTTGTACACTTTTTATTCTAGGCCCACTTTTTATTCTAGGCCCACCCCAATCGCAAGAACTTCCCCAATTGCATCATATCCCAACACTCTGGAGTCAGTGCTAGTTATTCGTTGAATCCTTTTGATATCAATGGGATTAATAGAAATTGAATGGATTTTTACTAAAACATCATGGCCGGAGATAATTGGCATTTGCAGATCAGTATCAACTAAGTGTCGATTTCCGTCAACAATCACAGCTTTCATTGATTTTTCCTACATTATTTTTTTGCAGCTTTGACTAATCCATCTATCCAAGCCTGATGACCATTAAGCATTGGATTTGGATTTTGTTTTACTAAATCGGCAGCAGGACGTCCAATTTGTGATTCTTGAGTTAAAAGTCTGATTCGCCCATCATTAAGTTTTTCAATTAAAAATGCATGGATGACATCAAACTGAGTTTCACTATCTCCATTTTGCCACCCATGCCAGGTAATTCGTGCTGTTTTTCCATCAACTGGTTCAACTAATTCCATGACTTGTGCATCAATCGGAAAACCAAACGTATCGAAATGAAAAGTCTCTGCAAAGTGCAAATAACTACTACTTTTATCTGCCAATTCAATATTTGTTGCATTATCGTAGTAAGTTTCCCAATTACTAGTGTCCACCAGATTAATCCAGGTGTCCTCCAAAGTAATTTCATTTGAAATAACCTCGTTAGAAACAAAGTTATCTGTAGTTCTGGGTAAATATTCCGAAGGCCAATTGATTGATTTCATAATAATAATTCTCCTTTATTTTCTTACTTTCGTAAGTTGATGAAATCATCTTATGACCTGGAGTCAACTTCAGGTCAAGCAATTTTAACTAATTAATTTTATAAATTTAATTGCAACAAAAAAAGTTGCTCAACAGCAACTTTCTATTTTCTAACGCTTAGCTATTAATTCCAAACTGATGTGCATATTTTAAAGTACCATTTAGCTCGACTTGGTCTTGAAGAATTTTCATTAAAAAGAATTCATTCGGAACTTCCATTGGTGCCTTCACGTTAAATTCATTAGCTGGTACGTAGCCAAATTTTTGATAATAATCAGGATATCCTAAAATACTGATAAACGAATAATCATTTTGAGTGGCGACTTCTTCAATAGCTTTCATTAATCCACTCCCAATTCCTTGATGTTGATGCTCAACTTGGACACTCAATGGTGCTAAGACCAATCCCGTTACGTTGCCAACCGTTGCTTCACTCAGCAACGCATGACCCGTAACTTGATTTTCTTCATCAAGTGCGACAATTTCAAACGTTTTTGCCTGGCCTTCACGTAAGGCTGTAGTTAATTCTGCTTCACCGTCATAGCCATGATCAGTATTAGTAAATGCACTAGTGATTAATGTAGTTACTTGGTCTGCCATACTAGGTTGATAATTTAAAATTTTCAATTGATTTACCTCATAATATTTTTGTCTATCATAGTATAGCATTTAACCAACATTTTACTCCATCAAAAAAAGGCCCCCACTATTGTGAGTGCCAATTTATCAACCTAATTTAGTTCATTTTTGCAGCAATGTTATCTAATGTAACTAAACTTGTTTGTTCAAAGTTTAGAGCCGCTTTATTTAATACTTTTGGATCACCAATACCTAACGAAACTTGGCCAGCGCCATTAATTGATTCAATCCCTGCAGCTGAATCTTCTAAGCCAATCACCGATTCAGGGACCAAATCAATAACCTCAGCAGCTCGAACAAAGATTTCTGGATCCGGTTTACCGGCATGTAAAGTAGCTGGGTCAACGATACCAACAAAATACTTCGTTAAACCAAGTTGCTTCAAAATTAACGGTGCATTCTTAGAAGCCGATGCAATTGACATTTTATAGCCAGCTTTGTCAGCTGAAGTAATGAAATCCAACATACCGGGTAAAATATCGTCTGGCGTTAACGTTTCAATCAACTTTTGATAATTTAGATTTTTTTTGGTGGCCAAGGCTTCTTTTTGTTCTTGCGAAAATTCATCAGCATGGTCTCCATGGTCTAAAATCATTTGTAATGAATCCATTCGACTAATGCCTTTAAGTGATTCGGCCAATTCTTCAGTCCAAGTGGTCCCAACTTCATCAGCCGTCTGATGCCATGCCTGACCATGAAAACGTGCCGTATCGGCAATGACACCATCTAAATCGAAGGCAAATCCCTTAATTTCGTCAAATTTGGTCATTCTAGTTACCTCTTTCTCTTCATGTTTTACATTCTAAATTTAAAAACTTCTAATCAACTTCGTCTCTTTGAATAACAATAACGGCCACCAAACGTGGCGTCCGTTATTATTAATTAACCTAATTTTTGATCAGAGCCGTTCAAATCAATTACTAATGGATCACCAGAAATTAATTCAACCTCGGTTCCCTTCTTATCAACATGAACTTCTAATACATGTCCACGGAAGACAAGACGGAACGAATATCCTGTCCATTTAGCAGGTAAAAATGGTGCCAAATGCAATTTGCCTTCTCTGACACGCATGCCAGCAAATCCTTGGACAATCGCTAACCATGACCCGGTCATCGCTGTGATGTGTAAGCCATCATCAGTATCATTATTATAATTATCTAAATCTAATCGAGCTGCCCGTTCATACATTTCAACAGCTTTGTCTTCCATCTTCAAATCAGCTGCTAAAATTGAGTGAACAGATGGTGATAAGGAAGATTCATGAACCGTTAATGGTTCATAGAATTCAAAGTTATTACGTTTTTCTTCTTCAGTAAATGCATCTGGGAAGTAGAACATTGCATGTAATGTATCGGATTGCTTGATATATGGTGAACGAAGAATTCGATCCCATGACCAGTGTTGATTAATTGGACGAATTTTTGGATCCAAATCGGCGGCTGGAATCAATTCTTTATCTAAGAATGTATCGTTTTGTTCAAAGATATGTTTAGTTTCACCGTTAATTTCAACATCAGCTTGTGGAAGATACATCTTGTTTGCAATTTCTTGCCAATGAGTTAACTCATCTGGTGTAATTCCTAACTTCTCTTTTTCGTTATCACCAACAGTTGGGTAATTATCAATCGAGTATTGTAAGACCCATTTAGCCATCCAATTGGTGTAGAAGTTATTGTTAACGTTATTTTCATATTCGTTTGGACCAGTAACACCGTGAATCATGTATTGATCTTTACGAGCTGAGTAGTGCACACGGTCTGCCCAGAAACGAGCAATGTTGTACAAAACTTGAGCTCCATCGCCTTCAATCCAGCTACGATCACCAGTGATATTCGTGTAATTGTAAATTGCGTAAGCAATTGTTGAATTACGATGAATTTCTTCAAAAGTAATTTCCCATTCATTATGTGATTCAATCCCATCGAACGTCACCATTGGGTACAAAGCACCTGCTAAGTTTTGTTGTTTAGCATTATGTTTGGCACCGTCAAGTTGGTCAAAACGGTATTGTAGTAATGAACGAGTAACCTTAGGATCTGCAACACCGAGATAAACTGGAATAGCGAAAGCTTCAGTATCCCAATATGTCGCACCACCATACTTTTCACCAGTGAACCCTTTAGGACCAATATTAAGGCGAGGATCATTACCATAATATGTTGAAAATAGATGGAACAAATTGAAACGGATTCCTTGTTGAGCGGCGTCGTCCCCTTCGATTTGAACGTCAGCTTTTTCCCAACGTTTACCCCATTCTGCTACATGAGCATCGTAAATATCTTGGTAACTTGCAGAAGTCAAAGTCTTGAGTAATTTTGCACCAGCGTTAACAATTGCATCAGTCCCGTCATAATCACGAGACGTAGTGACAATCACACGTTTTTCAAAGGTTGTACTGCCAGAAGTTGCAACATCGATTTCAAACGTATCAGTCACTTGTTCATCCGTCTTTTCTGAACCGGTCTTTTTACCACCGATAAAGGCTTGACGACCAACCACTGTAAACTGAGGTACTCCGAAATCATTTGGTACAGTTTGGGTAACAATGTATGACGCATCGCTTTCATTCCCTGCTCCCAAAACTTGCCAGAATTTTTCGTCGTAGTTTGAATCTTCATTTGCAACATCGGCATCGATTGACGCATCATACTTGATTGTATGTGCCTTGCCATCTGTTGAAGTGAATTCATAGTGTAAATCTGCCAATTCTTTCGTGGCGGCTGAAACTAACCGTGTAACGACAAACTTCACTCCGTAAACACTAAACGTCCGTGTTAAGGTTCCCTTTTGCATGTCTAATGAAATTTCAAATTCATCTGGCTTATTCACGGCCAAATCGACTTGTTGCCCATCGACATAAATATCAGTTTTCATGAAATTAAGTGCGTTGATAGCTTTACCAAAGTACAGTGGATAACCATTTTTCCACCAACCAACCCGAGTCTTATCTGGGAACCAAACACCCCCGATATAAATACCTTGGTGAGTATCGCCAGAATATTGTTCCTCAAACATTCCTCGCATACCCATATATTCATTACCCAAAGAGGTAATCGATTCTTGTAATCGTTTATCTTTGGGATTTAAATCGTGAGTTGTGAGGGTCCATGGATTCACTTCAAAAGTTCGTTTCATCTATTTTCTCCTTATTCAATAACCAAATTCATTTTTTAAAAATTATTGTGCAACATTAGCATTGGCACCATCAATTTCTTTGATACCAAAGACTGAAACTGCCCCGATGAGCATTAAAATACCAGCTAACAAAATCATTGACTTCATTTCTGATCCTAATAATGGATACAATCCAAATGATGCAACTGAGGCTACAATTTGTGGCAAACAGATTGAACCATTAAATAAGCCAAGATAAGTGCCCATGTGATCACCATTCAATGAATTAGTAACCATAATGAATGGGTATGCCATCATACCTGCCCATGAAATCCCAATCAAAATGAATGAGAAGATCAAGACCCATTTGTTTGTAACAAAGAAGACGGAAATAAATCCAAAGGCACCGATGAATAATGAAAGTGCGTAACCAACTTTACTTTTTTCAGCTGGAATTTTTGATAATACTAATGACCAAACAACAGCGGAAATTGCATAAACGGCAGACATAACACCATACCAGTTACCACCATCTTGGAAGGCTTGTGAAGCAGCATTAGTTGTGTGATAGATATTATCAGCAACAGTACCAGTTCCGTAAGTCCAAAGATATTGGAAGGCCATCCAACAGAAGAATTGAGTTAAAGCAACCATCCAAAATGTTTTTGGAGCACGTTTTAATAACGTGAATATGCCAACATGTGGTTCCGTTTTATCATTCAAAGCAACACCATGATAAAGTTCATATGTAGCATCATCGTATTCATGAACTGAGAAAACAGAAATTAATGAGAAAATAACTAAGACAATTGCACCAACGTAAAACGAAATAATAACAGATGCAGGTAATTGACCTTTGGCAGCAACGTTAGCAACCCCAATTGCAGTTAAGAAATATGGGAAGATAGTTGCCAACACTGAACCAGTATTTGATAAGAAAGATTGAATTGAGTATGCGTATGATTTTTGCTTTTCATTGACCATATCACCAACGACCATCTTGAATGGCTGCATGGCAACGTTAGAACTTAAATCCATAAACAAGATTGTGATAGCACCAAACCAGAGAGCCGCAAAGGTTGAGAATCCAAATGAACCCGAGTTAGGTAGCAAAAACATAACAATAACTGATACGAGTGCACCAATTAGCAGATATGGCATCCGACGCCCAAATCGTTTCGACCAGGTACGATCAGAATAGTAACCCACCATTGGTTGAACAACTAATCCTGCCAAAGGAGGCAAAATGAAGAAGAATCCTAGTTTAGTTGGATCAGCACCTAAGGTTTGGAAAATCCGAGACATTTGTGAAGATTGTAGTGAGAATGCCATCTGGACACCTAGGAAGCCGATACTCAACATCCAAATAGTGCTTTTTCGGAGGTCAGGCAAGCCTATCCCCTTTTTTTGCTTTGTTTCATCCATGAGTTCCACTCCTTCATAGTTTAAAGATAATTATAATTGTTGTAACCGATTACATTCATAATGATAACCCAAAACAATAATTTGCGCAAGCGCTTGCGCAAATAAAAATTTATTTATTTTAATTTATGTAAAAAAATAACAGACTATTCCCAAGCCACCGGGCTTTTGAGTCTGTTATATTAATTAGAAAAAAATCAGTAAATCAACTAAAAACTAGTTTAATTATTTATAAAAATGGTTTTCCAGCCTAATCTATCAGTAATCATAGTTTAAAACTTACCATAGTAATCGTTAAAAATTATGGAATAGATGGTAAGCGATATGGCACCATAATTTGCTTCAGGTTGTCCTTTTTATCCTTGTCATTAAAGAGCAAACGGACTGATTCAGAGCCCAGAATATTTGGTTGCACATCAACCGAATAAAAGTTTCCCTTGCTTAGTTGGCCATATTCAGATGCATTAAACGCAACAGTTGGCAGTTTTTGATGATTATCCAAAACATTTTCAGCTTGTAATTGGGCTAAAATCCCAATTTTATCATCGGTGGCAATGATGCCATCGACATTCGGATGAGTTTCAAAGAATTCTTTCAGCTGACTCTTCTGATCGACGAAAGATTGGGACAATTTGATAACTTCGCCATCTGGCCAAACTTGTTTAAAACCAGCTTCACGATTAATTTCGAAGAACCAATCGGCTTCCGTGCGAATAAAGATTGGATGGCTTAAGTTAAACTTGTCCGTCAATAATTGCGTCGCTTCTCGACTTGCCTGCTGATTATCATTATCGACAAAGAGTGTTTGCAATTTTGACTGGGGTTCACCAATCACGACTACGCGAGCATTAAATTCCTTTAACAGTTGGGTAATTGGATCATGGCCAGTCGTATATAACAAGATAAAACGACGGACTTTCCCCGCTTCAACCATCATTTTAACCGACTCAAATACCTCACCCCAAGAATTACCGGTCGCTGCAGCCAACAAATAATTCATTTTACAGAGCTGGTTATTAATACCAAATAATTCATGGAGCACGAAATCGTTGCCAGATATCTCAGGGTTTTGTGGCTGAAAGACCACTCCCACCGTGTTACTTTCATCTGCCATTAGGTTTCGAGCAGCAAAATTAGGAGTATATCCCATTTCTTGAGCGAGTGATTGAATTCGTTTCCGAGTTTCTAGGCTAATTCGGGTAGAATTATCTAAGGCTCGAGAAACGGTTGAAATCGATACGCCGGCTCTATTCGCAATGTCTTGTATTGTTATCATTCTTTATTTTCCTTTACAATAAAGGCTTAAAATTCCTCGTGAGTTGCTGGATCCTGATTTGAAGTTCGGCCATCAGGTCTAGTCAATGAATTAATAGTTTGCATTTCAGCTTCTGTCAATTGAAAATCAAACACGGCTAGATTTTCCAGTTGACGACTCTGACTAGTCGCTTTTGGCACTGGAATCGTATTGAGTTGTAATTCCCAGCGAAGAATTACTTGAGCAACTGATTTGCTGTGACTAGCTGCAATTACAGCAATTGTTTGATCTTTAAGCATTTGATTGGCATGACCAATCGGGCTCCAATCAATCGTAGCTATGCCTTTGCTAGCATTATAGGCACGCAAATCAGCATTATTGAAGTATGGTTGAACTTCAATTTCATTTACAACTGGTAACACACCAGTTTCTTGCTCCAACTTTTCCAAATGTTCTGGTAAAAAGTTAGACACCCCAATGGATTTGATTAATCCAAATTTTTGAGCATCAATCAATGCTTGCCAAGCTTCTACATAAAGCTTTTGATTGGGATTTGGCCAATGAATCAAATACAAATCAATATAATCCAATCCAGTCCTTAATACAGATTCTTGAATGGCTTTAATCGCTTGGTCATAGGCATGAAAACGCCCTGGTAATTTAGACAACACGGTAATCTCATCCCGAGAAATATTGCTACGCCGAATCGCCTCACCAACTGCTCCTTCATTATCATAGTTAAAGGCAGAATCTAAGAAACGATAACCATTATTTAACGCGCTACTAATCGCATTCACGCCTTGATAACCATTCAATAAATAAGTCCCAAATCCGACTCGTGGAATGATTCTGCCATCACTGAGTTTAATTAAATTTTCCATTCTACTAAACTTCCTTTTTGATTGATTAAATACCATACATTCCAATTACCATCGCAATCACCAAAATAATCAGCACGGCGGTCGTAATCCATACATATAGTTTATCACCAGCAACCACAAATGCGTATATTGAAACGACCACTCGTAGCACAGGAGTTAAAATTAATAAGAATAATCCACCCATAATAATCGCATACGACTTTAATTGAACAATGCCCAACAAAATTGAGCTAAAATCATGGGGATGGCTATTACCAACATACCCAGATTTACCGGAAACAAATAGTAATAAAATACCTACAATCATAAAGGCAGCGGCGATCATAACTCCAATTTGCATAACTTTGCCAATCATGATTTCAACTTTTTGCATTTCTGCTTGTTTGATTTCATCTTGTGCTTTTTTCATTAGAAGCTCACCCCGAATCCTTTAAGGAACATTTCGACTCCCATGATTAATAAGATGGGCACAAAAATCATTCTCAAAACTCTTGATTGAATGCGTGGCATAATCCGAGTCCCGATTGCAGCACCAATCAAAATTCCAATCGCTAATGGAGCAGCTATTTCAGGTTTGATGGCCCCGTTAAAGAAATAGACCGTTGCACTTGCAGCAGCTGTAACCCCCATCATCAAATTACTAGTCGCACTTGAGGGTTTGAGGGGCATTTTCATGATAGAATCCATGGCAATCACTTTGAAGACCCCACTACCAATCCCGAGTAGGCCACTGGCTAATCCAGCGCCATACATCATGGCAAAACCGCCCTTAACATGAGTCACTTCATAATCAACATGTTCCATGCTGACCTTGTCTGTGTAGGCGCCATTTAATTTCAATTGTGTTGATAAAACATCTGGTTCAACATCGGTGGCATCATCTTTTTTACCCTTGCCACGAAGCTTTTTGACCATGTTGAAGCATTGATACAGTAAGAATAAGCCAAAAATAGTTTCCAACCATAACGGATGAATAACGCCAGCAATCAAAGCACCACTAATTGCTCCAACTGTTGTGGCAATTTCCAAAAACATCGCCACACGTAAATTAATCAAATCATCTCTTAAATAAGCAATTGTCGCCCCTGAACTGGTGGCAATTACGGCAATGATACTCGCGCCAATCGCATATTGAATTGGTAATCCCATGAAAACGGTCAAAACAGGCGTGACAATCATTCCGCCACCAATTCCTAGTAATGAGCCTAATGTACCTGCGGCAATTCCCACAAGTAATAAAATAAATGCTGTTTGAACCAACTCTTCTTCCTCTTCCCTGTCTCTTATTTATCCCAATTATTGCGAATAAATTCTTTACGCTGAGCTTCCTCTGCATCGTGACGTAAAGGATCTTTTTTATAAAAATCCTGATGATACTCTTCGGCCACATAAAATGGCTTAACATCTTCAATCTTGGTTACAATCTCATCATCAAAGGGATTATTATCAATTAAATTTTGTCGTGATTGAGTCGCAATTTGGCGCTGTTCGTCACCATCGACAAAAATAACCGGGCGATAATTATCTCCGCGGTCTTGAAATTGTCCCATTGCGTCAGTTGGATCAGTTTGTCGCCAATAGATTTCAACTAAATCAGCATAGGAAATCACCGATGGATCAAAAGTGATTTCAACCGCTTCAGTATGACCTGTTGTATGGCTAGAGACTTCTTCATACGTTGGGTTCACAGTATGACCACCTGTATAGCCAGAAAGGACTTTTTTTATTCCGGGTTGTTGGTCAAAGGGCTCAACCATACACCAAAAACAACCGCCTGCAAATATTGCTTTTTCTTCTGCCATCTTGATCCTCCTTTTATAAAATCATGCTTATATTTTATCATAGTTATCAAATTATATTAATTAACTAGCAACTAATTCTACGATTACTAGAACAAACAAAAAGTACTCGGCATCAATTTACCAAGTACTTGAATACTTAATGAAAGTTATTATTATGCGAAAGCATCAGTCAATGGAGGCACAACTTGTTTCTTACGAGAAACAACGCCTGGAAGACTCATTGTATCATCAGCGGCAAATTTGCTACCAAAAGCAGTTTCAACCGTAGCTTTTGGTTCGCCAACTGCTAACAATTTTGAATCGCTGTTTAAGATGTTAGTAGCTAAGAGCAAGAAAATGTCATAACCTTTGGCATCAATTTCTGATTGCATGGTTTTGACTAATGCATCACGACGAGCAAAGACGTCATCTAAATCAACCGTGTTAACTTGGCCAATTCGTAAAGTTTTGCCGCCAAGTTCAAAGGTTTTAGCATCGCCATCAACAAGTTCCAAATCAGACTTACTATCTAAATCAGTGCCAGCTTTTAACAAATCCATGCCATATGAGTTAGCATCGATGCCAGCAATTTTAGCAAGTGTTTCTAACGCATTAACATCAAAATCAGTTGTGGTTGGTGACTTTAATAATAATGTGTCTGAAATAATGGCAGATGCCATTAAGCCAGCTAATTTAGCTGGGACTTCAATATCATTTTCAGTGAACAAATCAAGAATGATTGTGCTGGTACATCCAACTGGACGAGCAGTATACCAAACTGGACCTGCAGTAGCAAAATCAGCAATCCGATGGTGATCGACTACGTGAGTCACTTCAACGTCAGCGATGTCGCTAACACTTTGAGGTGCTTCATTATGGTCAACTAACATTACAGATTTAACTTCATTAGCGGCTGTCTTAATTACACGAGGTAATTCTTCGCCAAAATGATCAAATGCAAACTTAGTTTCAGCATTAGCTTCTCCTAAAGCAACGGCTTCAGTGTCAAAGCCAATTTCATTTTGTAAATATGAGAATGCTTTGGCTGCAATAATTGCATCCGTGTCTGGCTTTTGGTGCCCGAAAACTAATTCTTTACTCATGATTAATAAACTTCCTTCTTTAGTTTTTGTCATAGTTTTTGATCTTTTTTGCTACGATATCGTCCAATCTTTCAAAATAATCTCTATCTCCAAGATAATTATTAAACTCTGTTAAGAACTTGTCAATACGTGGAATATCTTGTTTTTCAGTCCGATAAACAAATGACAAATCAAATTTAATTTTTGGTTCAAAGTTAGCAGTCATAATTTCATCACGATCGTAACGTGACATGATATAACTCTTTGGTAAAGCTGTATACGTATCAGTTTCCTTTAAGAAACGATAGATTTGACCAGGCTGTGTAAATCGTGCAGCGACATCTGGGGATGCAACTAATTCACGTTTATAAGCATCGGTGATTACATCGTTTAAATAGAAGCCAACTGGATATGTGACCCATTTGCAATCATCTAACCGTGAAAGTTTAACCTTATTTTTACTGGCTAATTTTTCATTGTTATGAATTAACAATAAGTCTTCGGTCACAATTGTTTTTGAATCGTATGGTTTCCAATTTTTGATGCTGCCATCAGGTAAGTACATAATTGCCAAGTCAATTTTGTTAGATTCTAAGGCTGCCCAGATTTCACGACGTGTCAGCATGTGAACACTGACTTGAATGTCTGGATTATCACGATAATAATCGACAATAAAATCTTCAAAAACTTGTGATTCAATCGATGACAAAATTCCTAAATGGATTTCACCATGATTTTCACTAGTCGTTTGTTGAATTTCGTCAGCGGCTTTATTCAATAACGAATAGACTTGATTAGTTGTTTGTAACATTGTGTATCCAGCTTCGGACAAACGAAGACGTTTTCCAACTGAATAAAATAATGGTGCACCAACAATTCTTTCAAGTTTTTTAATTTGTTGTGTTAAGGCTGGTTGTGTAATACCCAGGATTTGTGCTGCTTGAGTATAATTCATAGTTTGAGTTAGTTGTAAAAAATAACTTAAACTCTTTGATGCGAAGATGTTCTCTTGTTGAGTCTTCTTTGGACGTACTCCTCGGTTGTTCTGCATGACAAATAAATCCTTTCAATATAAGCTAAAATTTAAGTTCATTATTCATAACTACATATCATTATAAATGATTATTTTTAATAATACAAAGAATAATGTTCATATGCTAATGATTATATTACCCTAACTAACAGATATTTTAATGAATAATATTTAGCTTTTTTATGATGATTTATTTAAGAACTAATTAAATTACTAGTTCTATAGCTTTTTGCTTAATCATCACTGGTGTTCCTTGAGTTTCAACATCTAACACAAACGAACCATTAGAATAACGTGATCCTAATCCATGTTCTTCTGCCAAAACTTCTTGAACCGTTGGTCGATCAGTGATAATTTCAAAGGCACCCTTAAAGTCAGCGTGATAACTGATAAAGCCACCAACACGATGCGGATCACTCTTTAACTCACGTAAAATGAGGACCCCTTTACGGGCACGAGAAGTAACAGGTACTTCTGCTAATTTCATAGCTTTAAATGCACCACGCGTGGTTACAATTGCAACGTTATCATCATCGCTAACGACTTGCATGTTCACTACATGGTCATCACCTTTAAGTCCCATCGACTTGACACCGGCCGTGCGAGCACCATTAACCGGTACTTCTGCTAAGTCAAAACGTAATGCCAACCCTGTGTAACTCATCAAAAGAACAGTAGAATTTTCGGAAACTGTCTTTCGATACGAAATTGAAACCACTCTTGAGTCATCGGACTTCAATTTGATGTATACGCTTGGATGTTTCTTGTAAGTCCGACCTGGTAAATAATCTTTAAAGGTTGTTTGCTTAATATAACCATCATCGGTGGCCATAATAAATTGACCCGTTTCATCCAACGTCTTAAACGTCATCGCTTCAATAATTTGCTCATCACTGTCTAACCCAATTGATTGAGAAATATGTTCGCCAGTGTCTTTCCATTTGGAATCGGCAATCTCGTAAACTGGGCGATAAATCAAATGACCTTTGTTGGTAAACAAGAACAGATGCGATAAAGTATTCGATTTTTCCAATAAAATTGGATAATCATCTTCCTTTAACCCATTCTCAGTTTCACCAGTGGCTGTAAATGAACGAAGACTGCTTCGCTTGATATAGCCATCTTTCGAGACCATAACCACAACATCTTCATCAGGTACCAAGACCTTCGTATCAATCTTTAATTCGGATACTTCGGATTGCACTTCAGATAATCGAGGAGTACCAAATTCTTTTTTAACTTCTAATAGTTCTTTTTTGAGAACTTTAAATAATTCTTTTTCATCGCCAATAATCAGTTTAAAATTCGTGATTGCGGCTTGTAACTTCTTTTGTTCATCTTCCAGTTCGGTAACATCAGTATTTGATAACCGATACAATTGCAAGGTTACAATGGCTTCTGCTTGTGGATCAGTGAACTCGAATTGATCAATTAAGTTTTGTTTGGCATCTTTACGGTTTTTACTAGCACGAATAGTAGTAATAATTTGATCTAAAATTGATAAGGCCTTAATCAAGCCTTCCACAATATGCATCCGGTTTTGTGCCTTATTCAAATCAAACTTAGTCCGTTTCAAAATGACTTCTTTACGGAATTCTAAATAAGCCGATAGCATCCTTAACAAACCAACTCGTTTGGGCGTCATCTTATCAATGGCCACCATATTAAAATTGTAATTCACTTGTAAGTCGGTGTTTTTAAAGAGAAAGTTTAAAATTCCCTCTTTGTTAGCTTCACGCTTTAATTCAATCGCAATTGACAGCCCATTACGATCAGATTCATCACGGACTTCAGCTATACCTTCAACTTTTTTGTTGATTCGCATTTCATCAATTCGCTTAACCAGTTGTGCTTTATTCACTTCATAAGGAATTTCAGTCACATTAATCTGTGACTTTCCGCCTTTTAAGTTTTCAGTGTTGGTTTTAGAACGAACAACAATTTTTCCACGTCCAGTGGTATAAGCTTTTTTAATTCCTTCTACACCTTGAATAATACCCCCGGTTGGAAAATCGGGTGCTGGAATAAATTCCATCATTTTATCTAAAGTGACGTTAGGATGGGCCAACATATAAATTAGTCCATCGACAACTTCACCTAAATTATGTGGTGGAATATCCGTTGCATACCCCGCTGAAATCCCAGTAGAACCATTCACTAATAAATTAGGTATCCGTGATGGTAATACGGTTGGTTCATTTTCTGTATCATCAAAATTCAAGACCATTTCAACGGTATCTTTTTCAATATCTTGCAACATCAAACCAGATATTTTACTTAATCTAGCTTCAGTGTACCGCATAGCGGCCGGTGGATCACCATCCATTGATCCGTTGTTTCCGTGCATTTCGACCAATGGAGCGCGTAATTTCCAATCTTGACTCAAGCGAACTTGGGCTTCATAGATTGAGCTATCTCCATGGGGATGAAAATTACCCATGATATTACCAACTGACTTGGCTGCCTTACGAAAGCCTTTATCGTAGGTATTACCATCTTTGTTCATCGCAAATAGAATTCGTCGTTGAACTGGTTTCAGTCCATCGCGAATATCTGGCAATGCACGTTCTTGAATGATTGACTTTGAGTACCGACCAAAACGGTCTCCCATCACATCTTCTAAGGTTAATTCCTCAATTTTTGTTCCACTCACAAACGTTACCTCACTTCAAATTACTCATTAAATAAATCCATTTGTTCCTCGCCACTATTATCCCAAGTCGTGATGGTTGGTTCTGATGATTTAGACTTTGGTTTCGAGTCAGTCGTTAATGTTTCTTCAACTGATTCCATTTCATCTTCTTCAGCTTCTGCATCAGCTTTTTCTTGAGTCGTATCCAAAATACTACCCGCTTCTTCCAAAGTGAATTGCACGTTATCTTCAATCCACTTACGACGTGGTTCCACTTTGTCACCCATCAGGGTAGTAACTCGACGTTCAGCCAAGGCTGCATCTTCAATCCGAACCCGAATTAAAGTCCGCGTATCTGGATTCATGGTTGTATCCCATAACTGATCCGCATTCATTTCACCTAAACCTTTAAATCGTTGTAAACTACCACCCTTACCAAATGTTTTGGATAGTGTGTCCAATTCTTCGTTGGTCCAAGCATATTCAATCTTAGTTTTAGCGCCTGCCCCTTTTTGCAACTTATAAAGTGGTGGCAACGCAATATATATCTTACCGGCATCAATCATAGGCCGCATATATTTATAAAAGAACGTTAATAACAAAATCTGGATATGAGCACCATCATCATCCGCATCGGTCATAATAATAATCTTGTCATAATTAGAATCGTCAGGATTAAATTCTGAACCAGCTCCAGCACCAACAGTATAGATAATTGTATTCAGTTCTTCGTTCTTCATCACATCATCAAGCTTAGCTTTTTCAGTGTTTAAAACCTTACCACGCAATGGCAAAATAGCTTGGAATTTACGGTCTCGGCCTTGTTTGGCAGAGCCACCGGCAGAATCACCTTCGACTAAAAATAATTCATTTTTAGCCGCATTTTTTGATTGTGCTGGGGTCAGCTTACCGGATAACAGGCGATCGTTCTTCCCCTTTTTCTTACCAGTTCGTGATAAATCACGTGCTTTCCGTGCGGCCTCACGTGCTTCACGTGCCTTTAGGGATTTGCGAATCAGCATTTGAGCGAATTCACCATTTTCCATTAAGGTATAGCCAAGTTGTTCGTTCACAACTGTATCCACGATTTTACGGGCTTCTGGAGTACCTAACTTATCCTTGGTCTGTCCTTCAAATTGAAGAATTTTTTCTGGAATTCGGACCGAAATGACTGCTGAGAGTCCTTCACGAACATCACTACCCTCAAGATTCTTGTCTTTGTCTTTCAACAAGCCAACTTTTCGAGCATATTCATTAAAGGCCTTCGTCCAAGCTGAACGCATACCGGCTTCATGAGTTCCACCATCTGGCGTCCGCACATTATTAACGAACGACAGTAAGTTCTCTGAGTAACCATCGTTGTATTGTGCTGCCACTTCAACTTCGACGCCTTCACTGGTACCATCAAAATATAAGACATCGCCTAGGACATCCTTATCTTCATTTAAGTAAGCGACAAAGGCCTTAATCCCGTCATCATACAAGAAAATATCTTCTTTTTCTTGCCCGACCCGCTTGTCAGTGAGCGTGATTTTAATTCCTTTTAACAAGAACGCTGATTCACGCAGACGTTCAGCGAGCGTGCCGTAATTATAAACAATCGTTGAAAAAATCGAACTGTCTGGTTTAAAAGTCACTAATGTACCATTAGGCTTTTTAGTCTTACCCAATTTTTCTAGGGTTCCTACGGGATGACCACCATTTTCAAATTGTTCTTCGTATTCCATACCGTCACGGACAATTTTTAAAGTAACGTGGGTTGACAGAGCGTTCACAACGGAAGCCCCCACCCCATGTAAGCCACCAGATGTTTTGTAACCGTCTGCTTGGCCAAATTTACCACCCGCATGTAGCACGGTCATAATTACTTCTGCAGTAGGTACTCCTGATGAATGCATCCCAACCGGCATTCCCCGTCCATGATCTTGGACGGTAATTGAATTGTCCGCTTCAATAATGACGTTTATTTCGTCACCAAAACCAGACAATGCTTCATCAACAGCATTATCCACAATCTCATAAACCAAATGGTGTAATCCACGTGTGTCTGTAGAACCTATATACATTCCTGGTCGTTTCCGAACCGCTTCTAATCCTTCAAGCACTTGGATTGAAGAATCATCATATTTATTTTTTGCCAATCTAAAAGACTCCTTGCCACTTCGAAATCAAATTTCGAGTAATAACATATTTAAGTATATCTGTTTTTCGGCATAAATGCTTGCCCAATTTTTTGACTACCAGTTCTGATAATAAAACAAAGTAACTCATATTTTCAACTAATTTAAAATTAGTTGATGCAATGTTGTAAAAATATTTCTCAAATGCGTCGTGAAATGATAGAATTAACAGGACGAATTTTAAGGAGTATTTATATCATGCAAATTGCAATAATGATTATTATCGCGTACCTAATTGGTTCGATTCCTTCGGGAGTCTGGATTGGAAAAATCTTTTTCCATGTCGACATCCATCAAGAAGGTAGCGGTAATAGTGGTGCGACAAACACTTTTCGTGTTTTTGGTAAAAAAGCCGGCATTGCTGTCTTATTAATCGATATTCTCAAGGGAACTTTGGCCGCTAGTCAACCCTATTTCATTGGAAGTGACATCAATCCACTTCTCATTGGGGTGTTTGCATCACTGGGACACACTTTTTCAATCTTTGATCATTTCAAAGGCGGCAAAGCAGTGGCAACCAGTGCCGGAATCTTGCTCGCTTACAACCCATTATTATTTTTAATGGCCAGTTCAATTTTTGTAATTACCTTGTGTCTATCAAGCATGGCCAGTGTGGCGAGTGTGTTAGGTATTACTATTACCGCCATTGTAGCAATTATCATGCAAGACTGGATTTTTGCAGCGATTGCTAGTTTCTTAGCGATTGTGGTCATTTTACGACACCGTGGTAATTTCAAACGAATTTTCAGTGGCACCGAGTCAATGGTCCCATTTGGCCTGGGCAACTACTTGCGACATAAAAAAGAACAATAATTTAACATCCGTAAAAGGACTGTGCACTCTCACCATATTGGTAGAGTCACAGTCCTTTATTGTTAGAACAATGAAATTGAATATCCATGTTCTGCGCTGGCTTCAGGTGCCAGTTTATTAATAGCCATTTTGTTTTCTAGTCGTTGATTGGAATCCACACTATCAGCAATTCCCCACCATGGTTCGATACAAACAAATGGTGATTGCGTTGGATATGGAGACCAAATACCAGTATAAGGGGCATTAGCGACGTTCACATTGATACCATGTTCAGAGTGCGCACCTTGAATTTTAAACTGCACTGGTTGATTCTCTAGGTCTAGAATTAACGCATCTTGATAAAATAACTCATGATCCAGAGTTAATGGTTGTTCAAAATTTAACGTCTTAGGGTGTTTGGCATCATTAAATGGACCGACTAATGGAATTTGTTGAAATTTTTGATTTGGTTCAACACTTACAGTGGTAGTCTCAAAAGTGTCTCCGGCTGCTAACGGAACATTAAATCCGGGGTGTGCACCTACTGAATACAGCATTTCAGACTCGCTGTCATTAGAAACCACAAAGTTAACTGTTAATTCATTGTCATCGGTTAGCTCATATGTAACCTTTAATTCAAAGTAAAATGGATACACGCTCAGTGTTTTACGACTACTTTTTAACTGAAAGACTGCATAAGTATCTTTATGTTCTAACACGTCAAATTGTGAATCTCGTGCAAAGCCGTGTTGCCCCATTTCAAATGGTTCATTTCGATAAGTGTATTTATTGTCTTTGAGCCGACCAACGATTGGAAATAAAACCGGTGAAGTTCGACACCAAAATTTAGGATCAGCTTGCCACATGTACTCAATTTGCGTTTCGGGGCAAAAAATACTTTTTAATTGTGCCCCTTGTTCATCTATTTTAACCGTTAAATTACCATTATCCAGTGTAATCATTATTTGTTCTCCTTTTTCGCCCGTGGGAAATATTTTTGATAATCACTTTGTAAATGTTCAGTAGTAACGTGTGTATAAATTTGAGTGGTTGAGAGACTCGAATGTCCCAATAGTTCTTGTACTGTTCGCATGTCTGCCCCGTTATTTAACATGTGTGTGGCAAAGGTGTGCCGTAACATGTGGGGATGAATGTCGGCCGTAAGACTACTTTTCTTAATCACTTGGTTGAGCACGTATTCAACTCCCGTGGAAGTAATTGGCTCACCATGCTGGTTAATAAATACTATATCATGTTCGTGATGATATTTGGTCATCAATGGTGTGCGACATTCATCAAAATATTTCTTTAAGGCACGTTCGGCATAGCTACCAAACATCACATAACGTTCTTTGTCACCTTTACCACGAACTAAAATCATGTGTGTCGAAAAATCGATTTGATTTAAGGTTAATGACGTACATTCGCTCACTCGCATACCAGTGCCATACAGGATTTCTAAGATTGCCTCATTGCGAAAATCTAACGGCTTCCCGGTGCCTTTAGCAGCCTCAAATAGAGCTGTCATCTCTTGCTCATAAAAGAACCGAGGTAAATGGTGTTGATGCTTTTTTAACACAATATTTTCAAATGGATTTTTAGTGGCCAAATCATTTCGAGTTAAGAAATTATAAAACGACCGTAGACTGGAAATTCTACGTGAGATGGTCGTTCGAGCGTAATGCTGGTCGTTTAAGTACGACAAATAAACTTGAACATCTAGCTTATCAATTTGATCCCAAGCTTTCATTCCACCATTCTCGTCAAGAAAATGGGTAAAGTCATTCATATCCTCTTGATAAGCGATAATCGTATCATCTGAATATTGTCGTTCAACTTTTAAGTATTGTAAAAATAACGCTTCTAAATTTTCGCTCATACAAAAAGCCCCCATAACTGCACGATAGCAGAGTATGAGGACAATTTCAAATATAATCTTATTTTTGAACGGCTTCTTCGTAATCGCCGTTTGGACAAAGAACTTGTTTGCCACCTTTGACCTTCTTTTCAACCAAGTAGTATCCATCTTTTGGACAATCTCGGCCGATTGGACGGTCCCATGAAACAAAATCACAGTCTGGATAACGTGAGCAACCAAAGAAAGTACGATTCTTCTTTGATTTACGTTCAACAATGGTTCCTTCATGACAAGTAGGACAAATGATTCCTGTGTCTTTGACGATTGCCTTGGTATTCCGACAATTTGGGAAGCGTGAACAGGCGAAGAACTTACCATACTTACCCATCTTAACGACCATCGGTGCACCACAGACATCACAGTCAAGACCGGCAAGTTCATCTTTAATCTCAATTTTTTCAACGGCTTCTTCAGCTTCAGAAACTTCTTTTGAGAAAGGTTGATAAAATTGGTCAATAACTTTAACCCATTTTTCTTTACCTAATTCGACTTCATCCAATTCACCTTCAACTTTAGCCGTGAATTTAACATCAACAATATCAGGGAATTGTTCAATAATAATTTTATTAACGATTTCACCTAATTCAGTTGGTTCAAATCGTTTCGACTCAAGTTTCACGTAATAACGTCGTTGGATTGTGTCCAAAGTTGGTGCATAAGTTGATGGACGACCCACTCCGTTTTCTTCCAAGGCCTTAATTAAGTTGGCTTCTGAATAACGTGCGGGTGGCTGTGTAAAGTGCTGACTTGGGTCAGTTTGAACCAAATCAACCATGTCACCTTCCGTTAAATCAGGCAAGATATTATCTTTTTCATTACCGTTATTATAAATCACCGTAAACCCTGGGAACTTAACTTTAGAACCATTGGCACGAAAATCTACATTACTTTGTGAAATCGTCACCGTCATAGTATCAGTAATTTGAGCAGTCATTTGACTGGCGACAAAACGTGACCAAATCAAGTTATATAACTTGTATTGATCATTCGTCAAAAATTCCTTCATATCAGCTGGTGTTCTAAAGACAGACGTTGGACGGATAGCTTCATGGGCATCTTGTGCGCCTTCAGCTAATTTACCCTTAACTGGTTTGGTTGCTGCATATTCTTCCCCATATTTTTCATGGATGAAGGTTGATGCATCGTGTTTTGCGCCCGTTGAAATCCGTGTTGAATCGGTACGCATATAGGTGATTAGCCCCACGGAGCCACCCTTACCGATATTAATTCCTTCGTACAACTGTTGTGCTGCCATCATCGTTTTGCGAGTTCTGAAACTCAACTTACGGTTAGCATCTTGTTGCATCGTGGAAGTAGTAAATGGAGGTTGTGGATTGCGTTTACGTTCCTTCTTAACAACTTTGGTAATTTCAAAGTCACCCTTACGATCCAATTGACCTAAGATCTTTTGAACAGCCTCATTATTACCTAAATCTTGCTTCTTACCGTTGACACTATAAAATGAGGCATCAAACTTAGCGCGGCCTTTTTTGAATTTTGAATCAATCGTCCAATATTCTTCTGGCTCAAACGCTTTGATTTCATTTTCACGGTCGATGATTAGCTTCAAGGCAATCGATTGAACACGACCTGCACTTAATCCTTTTTTAACTTTCTTCCATAAAATAGGACTAATTGAATAACCCACAATTCGGTCAAGTACACGACGAGCTTGTTGTGCGTCCACCAAATCCATGTCAATTCCACGTGGTTCTTTGAATGCATCTTTAACAGCATCCTTGGTAATTTCATTGAAAGTGACACGATGGATTTCATCAGGTTCCAATTTGAGAATATTCGAAACGTGCCAAGCAATTGCTTCGCCTTCACGATCCGGATCAGATGCGAGATAAACAGCTTTAGCGTTCTTAGCATCCTTACGTAGCGACTTAATAATGTCTCCCTTACCACGAATCGAAATGTATTCCGGTTCGTAGTCATTCTCAAAATCAACGGCCATTCGACTCTTGGGTAAGTCACGAATATGTCCAATACTTGCGACGACTTTATAACTTCGTCCTAAATATTTTTCAATCGTTTTGGCTTTAGAAGGTGATTCGACAATCACAAGATTTTTCTTAGGCTTTGCACGTTTTTTTGTTGTTTTTTTAGTTTTAGTTGCGGTTTTTGTTGGCATTCACCATGCTCCTAACATACAGTTTTCTTCATTAATACGAGTATCAAACACAAAACATCATATTTCAGAAAAAAATTATTGTCAAATCAAAAACTCATTTAAAATGTCTTTTGCGGTCAAAATTGGCTTCGCACCTGCCGCAATTAGCTCGTTACAACCAGCTGATAATTGTTCGTCAATTCGGCCCGGGATTGCACACACGTTACGGTTTTCTTGTAATGCTAAGTTAGCCGTAATCAAGCTACCACTTTTTATTTTTGCTTCAATCACTAATAAAGTTTCACTTAAGCCAGAAATTATCCGATTTCTTTCCGGAAAATGTGAACGATATGGTTGAGTTCCGAGTGGATATTCCGAAATAACTAAGCCATGAGTTTCCATTTGAGATTGCAATTCATGATGATTTCTGGGATAAACTTGGTCCAATCCAGTGCCAATCACGCCAATTGTGCTCCCACCATACTTTAATGCGACTTGATGACTAATTCCATCGATGCCAGTCGCTAAGCCACTGACAATCGTGATCGAATTTTCAATCATAGTTGGCATCAGTTCTAATAATACTTTTTTGCCGTAATTTGTGCTCTGCCTTGCTCCAACTACTCCTAACATTTTTGTACTAAATAGTTCTTTCTTGCCGCGATAGAACAAAATAATGGGTGGACAATAAATTTCTTTCAGTTGGGCAGGATAGTCTTCATCCAAAATAGAAATGAATTTACATTCAAACCAATGACGTTGCACATTATCTGATAATTCTGGTAAATTCCAGTTAATCAAAATTTTCTCAGTTGTCGCCGCCGTTAAACCGGCCAACTGACAACATTCCAAAATATTCGTTTGATAATCATTGAACTGAAACGCGGTAAAGATTTTTTGCTCCGTCATCAAGCCAATGCCCTTACATAAATGTACTTTTAACAAAAATAATTTTTTTAACATAAAAAAGCCTCCTACATATTAAGTACGTATGCGAAGGCAAAATACATTATTTATATTCTGGAACCGGTGAAAATGACATCCGATGAATAGGCGTTATTCCGAGTTGTTTCAATCCAGCTAAGTGTTTAGCCGTGCCATAACCTTTATTATGCGCAAAGTCATAACCTGGATAAACTTTGTCATATGTATCCATCAAATGGTCACGATATTCTTTGGCAACAATACTGGCAGCGGCGACACTAATACTTTTTTGATCACCTTTAATCAGTGTTGTTTGAGGAATATTCAAATCTAGCGGAACGGCATCGACAATAATTTGTGTTGGTTGATGCTGAAGTCCTTGAATAGTTTCAATCATCGCTAATTGAGTAGCATGGTAAATATTGTGTTGATCAATGAAATCACGATCTTTGACGCAGATATTGACTTCAATGGCTTCCTCAATAATTTTCAAATACAAATGTTCTCGCTCATTCGCCGTCAGTAGTTTCGAGTCAGTTACACCGATTAAATCAAAACTTTCATCTAAAATAACTGCAGCAGTCACTACCGGTCCCGCTAAAGGGCCACGACCCACTTCATCCATGCCGGCAACATATTGATTCCCTGTCGACCAAAATGATTTTTCATACTTAAATCGTTTTTCGAATGCTTCCTTGGCGATAATTTGTTTTTGAATTCGTTTTTCAAACGCCACTAATGCACTTTGAACGCCCTTACGTGTATCAGTTCTGAGCTCTGCCACTAATGGATCATCTAAATGATTAAGTGACTTCAATTGTGTTTTAACTTCACTAATTGTCAGCGTCAATTTGATTAATTTCCTCTTTAATTTCAGCCGGAGTTTCTAGAGTGAATCGTCCTAATTTACCTTTACGTAAATCAAAAATAATTCGTTCACTAGCACGATCATAATCGTCTTTAAATCCGAGCTTGCTTGTAATCGTTAATAACACGTCAGCATCTGACACTGATTCATCAACATCTGAATCATTCAAGTGATAACGTTCTACTAATGCATCTGGATTAGTCTTCCGTAAATGCTCAATAGCATATAATCCAATGTCATCCTTGGCATAAAGTGTATCCTTGATTGCACCGGATAAGGCCATTTTTTTACCAATCAGTTGTGTCTGGAACTTAGGCCACAGCACTCCTGGGGTATCTAAGAGTTCCAGCTCATCGGTCGACCGTAACCATTGCTGACCAGTTGTGACCCCTGGCCGATTACCTGTACTAGCCACATTTTTTTGAACTAAATGATTGAGCAACGTCGATTTACCAACGTTAGGGACCCCAACACACATGGCGCGAATGGCTTTATCTTGCATACCTTTTTGCTTTTGAAGTGCTAATTTATCACGCAACACTTCCTGGCTTTTGCGGGTGACAATTTTAGCCACGTTGTGTTCGCGAGAATCTAAAGCTAGCACCGGTTGACCCTCTGCTTCAAAATACTTAATCCAATCTGCAATTACTTTCGGATCAGCCAAATCTAGTTTAGTCATGATTAACAAATGAGGCTTATCCCCCATCGCTTTTTTAACTTCTGGATTTTGCGATGAATATGGCACTCTGGCATCAATTAATTCAAACACAATATCAACCAACGGCATTTGTTCTCGAATTTGACGCAAGGCTTTTGCCATGTGTCCTGGGAACCATTGTATAACACGCATATTATTCTCCTAATTCATTTTCTCTAAATATAATTTCCACGCTTCATCAAAGATGGTCATTGATGGTAAATAGCGTGCATTGTCTTCCAGGTAATGTGACACTTCATCAAAATCCTGAGACTGTTTGGGAAACAAAGTATCAAAAAATGCATTATTGGCGAACTGTTCAACCTCATCTGCACCATCTGGATTGCGTTGTGTCATTAAAAACTGATAGAAACTTAGTCGCATTTGATTCTCCTATTGTTTGGGGATGGTTATCGTAAAAATAAATTCTTTATTAGGTAAATCTATCTTTTTAGCAGCATAATGCACCGACTGTTTTTTACTATATTTGTTTATATCCAATAAAACCGTCTTTTTACGCTGATTAATCGTTACCCACTCTGGTAATTTATTATGCTTATTAATGTACCCTAAAACGTACGTAACTGGCAAATTTAGGCGTCCAACAGACATACCCTTAGCTTTCAGCAAGACATTTCCATTTTTTTGACGAATTGGCACAAAATTAACCGCAAAGGCGACTTTGGCACCTAAAAACTTACTGCTACCCGAAACGGTGGCATATTTTTCACCAACAACAAAGTTATAATGTTGTTTGTCTTGCAGTCTTGTTAAATAGTTATCCGCCAACGCATTAACCTGAGTGGAATTCAATTTAACTTCAAAGGTCGTTTCGTTTGTCGCCAATGCACTAGATTCGTTCGCATTCTCTACTGGGGCGGTAACTTGATACATCACGAACACAATTAAAATGACAATTAGTGACGTGACACAGCCAAATGCCCACTTCCACATATTGCGTTCACGTTTTTTTAAATTCTGATTCTTTCTCGAGTCTGCCATGGTGCTCCCATCTACTTATTCAACCAACTATTATTGGTTTTCATTACACTTAATAGTTTATCACTCATTTTTTCATATCCTAGATGATTTGGATGGAAATTGTCATCTGTCGAAATATATTTGTTCAGGTTTTTATCGCTTTCTGACATGATTTTTGAAGTTACTTTTTGCGTCAGTTTATTTTGGCTATTAGTCGCAGCGTCTTCCTTAGCAAGTTTAGCTTGTTCCGCCTTAGTTGTATACTGCCCGTGTGACATCAGGTCATCAACATCTACAAAGTATGCTGGTCCATATTTTGAAAGTGTCTCTTTGCTGGTGTCGTTCCACTCATGAACCGAATCCGTCAAAGAATCAACATGAGCAAAGTATACATAGAATGGATTATAAATACTAAATAGGAATATTGGAGCATCCGTATTATATTTACGTACTTGAGTTAATAACTGATTCAATTTTTTATCATAAGTCTTTGAGCCTGAATTCAAACTTGAAGTGATCTCAGAAGTTGAACTGGCAAATGCAACTTTTTGTAATAGCTGCAATAAATCGTTACCACCAACAGTCATCACGATGACGTCCGCGGACTTGAGGTTATTTTGAAATTTTGTACTTTTGTCCAACCGTGTCAGAATTTGATCTGACCGGTCTCCTGAAACGCCATAGTTACTGGTATGTACCTTAATATCATAAGTCGAAGCGAGTTTATCCTTGATAATGCCAACATAACCACCATTTTTAGACTGATCACCAACTCCTTGGGTCAAGGAATCACCTAACGCTACCAAATTAATGGAACTTTTCGTTTGTTTAGAATCAGCCTTAGTTTGCTGAGTTACCGGGGTATTCGAGTCATGTTTTGTGATTTGCATGTATGCAATTCCGCCAATTGCTAAAACCAAAATAACTAGAATCGATACAATCCAGCCACGCTTTTTCACTATTCTTCCCCCTTTTTTCTTCCTATTTCATAAATAATCAATAAAAGGCTGAACAAACCTAGGTTTGTGCCAGCCTCACAATCTTAACTTATTCAGTATAATACAACAAACAGTATGCTCCCATACCGGTATGTGTTGCAATAATTGGAACCGTTGTTCTTTCAACGATTTCAATATCAGGGAACAATTCTGACAACTTAGCTTTCATCTTATCGACTTCGGCTCCACCGCGAACATGAGAAATCCCAATACCTTTAATTTTCTTACCTGATGCCATTTGTTGATAAACATCATCTAAAAACTTATTGATTGGTTTCATGCCTCGTCCTTTCAGACGAATTTCAATTTGTCCCTTGGCAACTTCAAGCATTAACTTGATATTTAACAAGTTTGATAAGGCACCTGAAAAACGGCTAATCCGTCCACCAGCAACTAAATTATTTAAGTTCATGATGGCAAGATAGATTTTGCTGTTATCACGCACGTGTTCTAGTTTTGTGAGAATTTCAGGCACTTCAGCGCCCTTTTCAATTAATTCAGCTGCTTCAATAATTTGGAAGGCTAAACCACGGTCTGTTTCTTGACTGTCAATTACTGTCACTTTTGTTGAACTCATGGCAGCAGCTTGTTCAGCCGCATGTACAGTCCCACTGATTGATTCCATCATATTGATACAAAGCACTTCACTTCCATCTTGACCTAAACGATCAAAGACGTCCACAAATTTACCAATTGGAGGTTGTGAAGTTTTTGGTAACGATTTAGCAGCACTCATCATATCTGGAAATTCTTCTGCGGAAATTGTTTCACGCTCCACATAAATTGTTCCGTCAATCATTACAGATAAAGGTACAATCGTAATATCATATTTTTTTATTTCATCCTCAGTTAAACCGGCAGATGAGTCAGTGACGATTTTAATTTTAGACATGACTTGACCACTCTTTCTTACAGATGTATTATGTGTTATAGTTCATCTAGTATGATAAACCAGATAAGCTAGTTTGTGCAACTTTATTTGTAAATATTTATTCAACACCGTAAATTATAGCAGAATTCACAACTGATTTCATTTCAATTAACTATTTTCTGGAGGGAAAATTATGCAACCGACCAAAACAAAAAAAACAATCATCATTGAGGTGATAAATTCAGTCACTCACGGCATTGGCGCAGCTTTAGCCATTGCAGGTTTGGTATTGTTAGTCATTCGGGCAGCTCATACAGGTAGCCCAATGAGAATCGTAACCTTTTCAATCTACGGCAGTATCCTAGTTCTATTTTATCTATCGTCAACCCTATTTCATTCACTGGTCTTTACTCGTGCCTATCACTTGTTTCAAGTGTTCGATCATTCAATGATTTTTCTATTAATTGCGGGTACCTACACCCCTTATTGTCTGGTAACAATTGGTGGCTGGGCTGGTTGGACATTGTTTGGCATTATCTGGGCAATGGCGATTGCCGGTGTCGTTTATAAAAGTATTTGGTTAAATAAGGCCAGCGTAATTTCAACCGTCATCTACATCGTGATGGGTTGGATGTGTGTGTTTGCCTTCAAACCACTCTGGGACTCATTATCACCAGTTGGATTTTACTTGTTACTTGCTGGTGGTGTCTTATATACACTTGGTGCGTTAGTTTATTTGAAACCAAATGCGTATTCGCATTTAATCTGGCACTTCTTCGTACTTGGAGGGTCAGCAACCATGTACTTTTCAATCTTATTTTACGTTTAAAGTTTTTCCCAAGTTTCAAAGTCATAAGAGTACTTATTTTTTTCATCAGGTTCAAAAGATTCACTCTGAATTAATCGCCATTGATTATAATCGATGGCGATTATTTTTGTATCGCCATTAAAATGGTCCTTAATGACAGTTCGATATAAGCGATTAACTAGCGGTAACGTCTCCGCAAATATTTTGGCGCCACCAATAATCACAATTTCTCCATCGACATCTTCAAGTTTGTCCGCCAACTCTTCAATACTGCGAACAATTTCAATACCTGCTTGTTTTTCTAAAGAATGAGAAACTACGATATTACGGCGATTTGGCAATGGCTTGCCCAGTGATAAGTAGGTGTTTGTTCCCATGACAATCGTTTTTTCGACCGTTAAGGCTTTAAAATGCTTTAAATCTGCTGGTAAATGCCATGGCATCGTATTATTTTTTCCAATGTAACCATCCAAATCTTCCGCCCAAATAAAACTAATCATATTGAACCTCCATTATTTTAAAAAAAATAGCCACAAATTGATTGTCGACTACCTTATTGTTGTTTTGTTAAACTGCAACCGGAGCTTTGATAGCTGGTTCAGGATTGTATCCTTCTAACTTAATATCATCAATATCAAGTTGGTCTAAAGGACCAATTTCATCCGGTAAAATCAATGTTGGTGCATTTTTAGGAGTTCTAGCTAATTGTGTTTCGATTTGATCAATATGGTTGTTATAAATATGGGCATCACCTAATGTATGAACGAATTCGCCCACTTCAATTCCACATTGTTTAGCAATCAAATGCGTTAATAATGCGTAGCTAGCAATATTAAATGGCACACCAAGGAAGATATCACCACTACGTTGATATAATTGACAACTCAATTTTCCATCAGCAACATAAAATTGAAACATCGTGTGACATGGTGGTAGCGCAACAGTTGGTACATCCTCTGGATTCCAAGCTGTCACAATCATCCGGCGAGAATCTGGAGTATTTTTGATTTGATCAACCACATTTTGAATCTGATCAATAGAATCGCCATTACTCTTCTTCCAATCACGCCATTGGCTACCATAGACCAGTCCTAAATCTCCATATTTTTGTGAGAATTGATCATCTTCTAAAATACGATTACAAAATTGCTTTTTTTGATCTAAATAAACTGCCTTAAACTCTGCATCTTCTTCAGCACGCAAACCAAAATCAGTCATGTCAGGACCATCGTATTCATCACTATTAACCCACTTTTCAAAGGCCCATTCGTCCCAAATGTGATTTTTATGTTCTAACAAGAAACGAATGTTAGTGTCGCCACGCAAAAACCAAAGTAATTCACTTTTGATTAATCCAAAGGGAACTTTCTTCGTCGTTAACAATGGAAAACCTTGTGATAAATCAAAACGCATTTGGTATCCAAATAATGAATGGGTTCCGGTACCAGTACGGTCAGTCTTCTTGTTGCCATGATCTAAAACGTCTTTTGCTAATTGCAGATATTGTTCTTCACCAGTTGTCGTGGTCATCAAAGTTTCCCCCTATTACCTTACTCGGCATATTCACTTAAGTATTCCCAACGAGCCATCTTTTCATCAGCTAGTTTCGAAACTTTAGTTAATTCTTCTTGATATTCTGATAGTTTCGAATAGTCAGCACCATTTTCTTCCATCAGTCGTTTCAAGTCAGTTTGCTTTTCATCAAGTTCTTCAATTTCAGTTTCAATTGTTTCCCATTCTTTTTGTTCAGAATAGGTCAACTTTTTCTTCTTTTCAGTTGGCTTTTCTTCAGATTGAGAAGTTGCTGGCTTCACTTTTTCTGGAGCAGCGACAGTCTCATTTTGTTTGGCCAAGTAATCAGTATACAAACCATTATAGCTATCAATTTGACCTTGTCCACTAAAGACCATCAGCCGGTCAGCTACTTTATCTAAGAAATAACGATCATGGGAAACAGTGATGACTGTCCCTGCAAAAGTATCTAAATAATCTTCCAAAATCGTTAACGTTCCAATGTCTAAATCATTGGTTGGTTCGTCAAGAAGCAACACATTGGGTTGTGACATTAAAATCTTTAGTAAAAACAAACGTCGCTTTTCTCCACCGGAGAGTTTCCGAATTAATGTACCGTGCATAAATCTTGGAAATAGGAATCTTTCCAATAATTGTGTGGAACTCACGGAATCCCCGTTTGAATCAGTTACGGTTTCTGCCACATCACTCAAGTAACTGAGCATTCGTTTATCACCATCAATTGGTTCAGTTTGTTGCGTGTAATAACCCAACTTGACGGTCTCACCAATTTTAACCACCCCTGAATCAAGCGGCAATTTACCAGCTAATACGTTAAGCAGGCTTGATTTACCAGTACCGTTTTCTCCGGTAATTCCAATTCGGTCGCCGGCTTGAACCAAAAGATTAAAGTCGTCTAAAATTTTATGGTTGCCAAGGGTAAGACCGCCATTGGTGATTTCAATGACATCTTTACCCAATCGTTGTTGTCCCAAATCAATAGCGATATTTTCATCAGTTTGCACGTTACCAATTGAATCTTGTAACTCATTAAAATGATTGATACGACCCTTTTGCTTAGTTGAACGAGCTTTCGCACCAGTGCGCATCCACGCCAATTCTTTTTGATACAACTGGGTCTGCTTATGTTCTTGTTCGGCTTCACGAGCAACCCGCTCTGCTTTTTGAGCCACAAAACTTTGATAGTTACCAGAATATTTGTAAAGTGCCCCAAATGAAAGTTCCCAAATTTGATTAGCAACTTCATCCAAAAAATAACGATCATGTGTGACGATAATAACTGCTCCACGATACGATTTCAAATATGACTGTAGCCAAACAATCGATTCTAAATCTAAGTGGTTGGTCGGTTCGTCCAATAATAACAAGTCAGGTGCTTCAATCAAAATTTGTGCAAAGCCAACCCGCTTTTTTTGACCACCAGATAAAGTTGAAATTTTTTGATTTAAGTTCGTAATCTTGAGTTGCGTTAAAATCGTTTTTACTTCGCTCTCAGCCGTCCAAGCATCTTGAGCATCCATTTGAGCCTGAGCACGTGTAAAACAATCGACAGCACCCTCATCTTCAGGATTTTGGCTATATTCCTCCAAAGCTGCTTCATACAGACGGATTGTTGCAAAAACTTTTTGAGCACCAGAAAAAATGGCATCTAAAATAGTTAAGCTCTCATCAAGTTCTGGTTGTTGCTTTAAATAACCGATTGAATAATCATTCGGAGTCGTAATTTGACCAGCTTCAGCACCCACTTGGCCACTGATAACGTTCAATAATGACGTTTTACCTGATCCATTTGTTCCAATGAGTCCAATTCGATCATTTTCATTGATTAAAAATGATATTTTTTCAAATAATGTTTTCTCACCATACGTACTGGTTAAATCATCTGCTCTAAAAGTCTGCATGCTATCCCTCTTCTGTTACCATCTGTGTGGCAAAACTAACCAGTTCTTCTTGCTTATTTGCTAAGTCCCCATTAACTACTTGATTTTCAATTGCAAACAAAACTTTGCCAAGCAATGGTCCTGGTTTGATGTGTGCCACTTTAATTAATTGGCCACCATCAATATTTAAGTCACTTTTATTTTTTATGGGTAAATTTTGATAAATATTTTTAATTTCATCGTTCTTAATCGTACCACCAAAGAAAGTCGCAATCTTTTGAGCAGATAATGCGCGTTCAAGTCCAGCATCATAAACTACTTTTGGGGTTAATTGTTCTGCCAATATGGCCTCTATTACTTTTTGAATTTTCAATACATCAGTAATAATTTGATTTGACGTTTTCCAAGTTTTTAAGAAATGAGTGCTGCTTCCATTTTGTAGTCCAAATAAATACGTGATAAACGTCCAAACTTCTGTATCACTATCCAGACTAGGTAACTCTGATTCAGTTAATGACTGCAGCTCAGTACGATAGATATCCATTCCTGGGCAGTATCTGTACAAATCAGTATCGATAAACGCATCCAGACCAGCTTGAACCGTCTGACCCATAAACATTTTTTCTAATTCAACTCGAATTCGCTCCACTGCAATTTTTTCCAGTAATGCAGAATTTTCTTCAATTCCAGTCAACGTGGCTGAATCAATTTTAAAATTTAATTGACTAGCAAAGCGGACGGCACGCATCATTCTTAGCGCATCTTCATGAAAACGTTCATAGGCTTCACCAACTGTACGAATCAGCTGATTGTCTAAATCCCGTAATCCATCGAACAGATCAATAATTTCACCAGTTTCTTTCATCGCTAGGGCATTGATGGTAAAGTCACGACGTTGTAAATCTTCCGATAAAGATCGGACAAAAGTTACTTCGTCTGGTCGCCTGAAATCTTGATAGCCGCTTTCGGTCCGAAATGTAGTTGTTTCGTAACCTTCTCCGTGATCTAAAATCATTACCGTCCCATGTTCAATGCCAGTATCCACGGTTCGTTTGAAAATCTTTTTTATTTCTTCAGGATATGCACTGGTTGCGATGTCAACATCATGAATGGGCTTGTTTAAAATTGTATCTCGCACACTGCCGCCAACAAAATAAGCCTCAAAACCAGCAGATTCGATTGCCTGCATGATGGGCCGAGCTTGTTCAAATTCAGTTGGTAAATTTTTAATTATCATAAAATATTTTCAAGACCTACAAATAATTCTTTTTCTGCTGAAATTTTTTCAACTGCCACAGCAACTCCACTCATAAATGAAACGCGGTCAAAACTGTCTTGGCGAATGGTCAAGCCTTCACCAGTTGAGCCAAACATCACTTGTTCATGAGCCACTAATCCAGGTAACCGGACAGCATGAATTGGAATTCCGTCATATGTTCCACCGCGGACACCAGGAATAGTTTCTTTTTCATCAGAATTACCTTGTTTGTGTGGTTTTCTGACTTTACTAATCAGCTTAGCAGTGTTCAATGCAGTACCACTTGGTGCATCAAGTTTTTGATCGTGGTGCATTTCAATAATTTCAACATCAGGCATGTATTTAGCTGCTTGTTGAGCAAATTGCATCAACAAGACGGCACTAATTCCAAAATTAGGTGCGATTAATCCACCCAATTGTTTGTTAGCTGCCAATGCTTGTAGCTCTGTAATCTGATCATCTTTCAAGCCGGTTGTCCCGACAACTGGAGAGTAGTTATGTTCAATTGCAAACTTAGTGTTTTCAAAGACAGTCGCTGGAATTGTAAAATCAACCCATACGTCAGCATCCACATCAATGTCATCAAGCTTGTCAAATACCTTTGTATTATCGGCTAACGGAGTCGCAGATGATTGTCCAGGCTGTCCATAGACTGCAACCAAATCAAAATCATCACGATCTTGAACCATTTTAACTGCATTTTGCCCCATTTTACCTGCATAACCAGCAATAATTACTTTTGTCATAATCTTCTCTCCATTCAAATAAATTCTCTATCAATCTTAACAGATTTTTCCGTCGAATTAAACGGTCTATTGTGGTCTTTCGCTGCGGGGTTTGCAGCGAGTTGTTTTTTACGTTATAGTTAAAGTAACTTTTTACGGTTTACTAATTTAAGGAGTGATGCTTTTGACTTCCCAATATCCGTTCCAATTACAATATGAAATGTATTTGAAAACGACCGAACTGGCTACCTCAACTCAAATTACTTATAGCCAAACTATCGTTAATTTTTTCAATTTTCTCACAGAATTTAATCCAGGTTTTGCACAAGATCCTTCAGTCAATAATATTTTTGACCGTGATGTATCTAACTATCTCGCCAACCTGCAAGAACAACAGTCTATTACTAATGGAAGTTACAATAAATTACTATCGCAACTAAATCATTACTTTAATTTTTTATTTAGTCATGACCTATCGACACAATTGCCCACCCTCAATTTGCATGGACAAACCAAACAAGTGAATATCAGTCATTCAACAAAATGGTTAACAATGCTATCAGAAATTTTACAAGACCATCAAATTCATGTATATACCAAAATGGTGTTGTTATTAAGTTCTAAAGGATATACCATCCAGGAATTTATGCAGCCCGGATTTTATCAAGAGTTCAATCGATTATCCGTGACTGATCCAATCGAGCAAGCCTTTATACAAGGTTTTAACTCGTTTATCAAGCCAATCCAACAACGACAAAATTCACGTGACTTATTTTTAAAACAACGAGTTAATTTATCACAACCACTACTTTCAAATGCTGGTCTCCACAAATATTTAAGTAAAGATGAACAGTATCTTGCACTTGACTTAAGTCCTAAGAAACTACATCAGTCGTATTTGTTACAACAATTAATAAAGCTCAACGACCAACCGGACTCTGTTTTAATGGAGCAGTTAAAATTGGACCCGTCTTCGTTGGCGTACTACAAACATTTATCACAACAAAATCTATAATCCAGTCAGGAAAAGGAACCGTAATACAAAATAACTTTTTGTATTACGGTTCCTTTCATGCTTGAACATTTTTAATAATCAGTTCCAGCAATCAACTTAGATCGCTTATATCTCGTAATCTTCCAACATTAAGGCCATCTCAGCATCGTCTGGGACTAAGGCTACATATTTTCTTAACGTCTCTAACATCTGGTCAAATTGACCCATTTCTCGATAATAGTAGGTCGCCTGTCTCAAGAAATCTGGTTGATCGGTGAAAAATGGTTGTGCAGCTTCAAAATACTGACCAGCTAACTCTAATTTTTCTGTATGTTGGTAAGAAATAGCTAAATTCCAATACATTTGTGGATCAACTTCATCTTGTTCAATAATTGGTTTCAACAACTCCACATTGGCGGAGTACTGATTTTGTTTCAAGAGCCAATTGCTATATTTCAAGACAATTGATAAGTTCTCTGGATTAATTTGATAAGCATCTAACAAATATTCACCAACCAATTGCTCCTCATCCAAGTGACTCGCAACGTCAGCGGCATATTCGTACAAGTTTTCATTATACTCATCGACTCCCATACCTTCTTTGAGCGTCTGTAGCGCCTGCTCCTCATCATTATCTTGTTGATAAGCCTTAGCTAAGGGCTGATATAGTGTGGCGTACTGTGGGTCTTCTTCACGCAAATTTTCCAAGGTTTCAATAGCATCTTTGGTTTGCTTTAATTGTAATTGAGTAAAACCAGTTTGAAACTTAACGTCACTCGTTTGAAACTCTGGTTTAACCTGTTCCAAATACCCTAGTGCTTGTTCAAAATGGCCACGTTGAGCTTCTGCGGTACCAATTCTACCGGCTAAGTCAACTTGTGCAAAGGTAGTTTCACCTGATTTAATCAAGTCAAAATAATACGGAATGGCTTGCTCATATTGTCCCATCATGTAATAAAATTCTGCCAAGGCAAATAAGACGACGGGTTCATCCGGGGCAATTTCATACGCATTTAGCAACTTACGTTCTGAAACTTCAAATAACTCTTGTGTTTGGTATAAATCAGCTGCCACTAATAATGATTCCAAGTAAGCTGGTGAATCTTCATTGATTTGATCTAGATAAGATAAAGCTTCATCGCTTTCCCCTTCATCAATGGCAATATCAGCTAACGCTGTTCTTAATTGATCCTCATCAGGATATTTTTCTAATAATTTTAAATATGTTCTTCTAGATTGGTTCAAAAAACCAAGTCCATATAATTCTTCAGCAAGACTATATAAAGTATCATCGTCATCGTTTCTCAAGGCTAAAGCAAACGATTTTTTGGCGTCATCTAATTGACCACCGCTCAACTGATCTAACATTGTTTCTGAATAACTCATTTTGTTTCCACCTTTCCAACCTGAACAATCATACCAAACTATCTGCGTTCATGCAGTTAAATTCACTTTTTATCAAATCAAAAACACAAAAAAACCAGCATGAATAAATTCATACTGGCAGCATTGAAGTTGTTAAATACTATTTAACAGCGTCCTTTAAAGCCTTACCTGGCTTGAATGCTGGAACCTTGCTTGCAGGGATTTGGATTTCTTCCCCAGTTTGAGGATTGCGTCCTTTACGTGCAGCACGTTCACGTACTTCGAAGTTACCGAAGCCGATTAATTGAACCTTTTCACCTTTAGCTAAAGATGATTGAACTGAACCAAATACAGCATCTACTGCTGCAGTTGCGTCCTTCTTTGTTAAACCAGTTGCAGCAGCAACATCGTTAACTAATTCTGCTTTGTTTGCCATGTAATTTCACCTCCCAACCAAAATTATAGACATAAGGATCATCTATATTGCATGTTGATTTTGAGTGGTCCAAAACCAACGAAACAAAAACGGGTAACCGCACTTTATTTCAATGACTAGATTATCATACGAAATCAATACTGGCAAGGGTTTTAGTGTCTTTTTTTATTAAAAACGTCGAAAAATTAAGGAAGTTAACCATTTTTAATTGAAATGTAACAAAAAAGTACTTTTTTGTACGTTTAAATTGGTATACACGCCAGTCTTTCAACGTTTATAAGTTTCCTACTTTATTAAAAATTTTTAAAAATAATTAAAAACGTTCCAAAATGATTTCTCCATTTTGAAACGTTAGTAATTCATCAAAATATTTCTATTTTCTCGTCCGTTTAATCAAGTGAATTGGTGTTCCAGTAAAATCAAATGCTTTACGAATTTGGTTTTCTAAATACCTCTCATATGAGAAATGCATCAATTCAGTATCATTCATAAAAATGACAAACGTTGGGGGCTGAATAGCCACTTGAGTACCATAAAAGACTCTCAAACGTTTACCATTCTTACTTGGGGTCGGATTAGCAGCAATGGCATCCATCAAAACATCATTCAGAGTTGATGACTGAATGCGACGAGTATGATGGGTATAAACTTCTTTCACCAAATCAGGAATCTTAGTTAATCGTTGCTTAGTCATTGCAGACACAAACATAATTGGCGCATAGCTCAGATATTGAAATTCAAACCGAATCAGATTTTCAAAATCTTGCATCGTATGATTGTCTTTTTCAATCGTGTCCCACTTATTGACAATAATAATCACACCACGACCAGCTTCATGCGCATAGCCAGCAATTCGCTTGTCATGTTCCCGAATACCTTCTTCAGCATTCAAAACCACGAGCACAATGTCACTATTATCAATAGCGCGCATGGCTCTTAGCATCGCATAGTGTTCAGTATTTTCGTAAATCTTCCCACGTTTTTTGATTCCGGCGGTATCGACCATCGTAAACTTGTCACCATCTTCACTCGTAAACTGAGTGTCAATCGCATCACGGGTAGTGCCGGCAACATCAGATACAATCACCCGATTTTCACCTAAAATAGCGTTGACTAAGGATGATTTACCAACATTGGGACGACCAATTAAACTAAAGCGAATGCTATCATCTTTTTCAATAACACCTTCTTCAGGAAAGTTATCAATCACAGTATCCAACAAATCGCCAAGTCCAATGCCATGGGCACCAGAAATTGGATATGGATCGCCAAAACCGAGTGAATAAAAATCATAAACTTGCGAACGTAATTCAAAATTATCGACTTTATTCACAGCCAACACAACTGGCTTATTCGAGCGGTACAAAATTTGTGCTACTTGTTCATCCGCATCAGTCATGCCACTTTGAATATCAACCAAAAAGATAATCACGTCTGCTTCATCAATCGCAATTTCAGCTTGTTGCTTGATTTGTTCAACAAATGGCGCATTAGAAATTTCAATTCCACCAGTATCAATCAGGTTAAATTCTTTTCCAAGCCATTCGCCATGTGCGTAAATTCGATCACGCGTTACACCGGGAGTATCTTCGACAATCGAGATTCGTTCACCGGCAATTCTATTAAAAATCGTTGATTTCCCAACATTAGGACGTCCAACGACTGCCACGACAGGGTTTGCCATGATATCACCTCATTTTATTGCAAAAATTAAGCCGGGAATCATCCCAGCCTAATTTAAAGTATTATTCGAATGTTGTTAGACTATTCTTTGTTATCATCTTTTAGAGCTTGTCCAGCAATTTCGCCGAGGGTAAAGCCAGTTTCTTCTTCAGGAGCATCTGCAGCCACGTTACGTGATTGTGATGGTTTCTTTTCTTCAGTAGCTGGTTTTTCTTCCAATGCTTTGATTGAAAGACCAAGACGTTGATTTTCTGGATGTACTTCTAACACTTTAACTTGAACTTCTTGTCCAGGAGTTAAAACATCAGCAGGTGTATCGATATGGTTGTGTGAGATTTGTGAAATATGAACCAAACCTTCAACACCAGGGAACACTTCAACAAAGGCACCAAATGCAGTCAAACGCTTAACAGTACCTGTTAAGACACTACCTTCTGGAGCTTTTTCAGCGATATCATCCCAAGGTCCAGGCAATGTTTGCTTGATTGATAATGAAATTCGTCCACGTTCTTGGTCTACTGAAAGCACCTTAACGTTAACTTTTTGTCCATTTTCAAGTACATCTGAAGCTTTTTCAACACGGTCATATGAAATTTCTGACACGTGAACAAGTCCATCAACACCACCAAGGTCAACGAAAGCACCAAAGTTGGTCATACGAGCAACAGTACCTTCAACGATTGAACCAACTTCAAGAGTTGCGAACAACTTCTCAGCAGCTTCTTTACGTTGAGCTTGAACAATAGCCTTATGTGAAAGGATCAAACGATTTTCGCTTGGTTCAATTTCGATAATCTTAAATTCAAGTTCTTGACCTTTAAATTCATTTAAATCTTCAACAAAGTGATTTGTAATCATTGATGCAGGAACAAATCCACGCACACCAACTTCAACCACAAGTCCACCCTTAACAACTTGGCTAACGGTTCCTGTGATTGTTTCACCAGCATCAGCTTGTTTTTGAATTTCGTCCCAAACTTTACGTGCTTCAAGACGACGATGTGATAGCAAGTAGCTACCATTTTCTTTGTCATTTCCAATTTTTGAAATAACTACCAAGTCTAATACATCCCCGACTCTAACTTCGTCTTTGACGTTTTCAACTGGCTTTGTTGATAATTCTTTTGCGGGAACAACCCCTTCAACACCGGCGCCCTCGATCCCAACAATTACTTGTCGGTCATCATCAATGGTAAGTACTTCACCCTTGACAACATCGCCAACATTTACTTCTTCTACGCTATTTAAAGCATCTAATAGGTCGTTTCTATCTTCATTTTCAGACATGAAAAATATTTCCTCCTTGCGACTCAACTGTACACATTTAATAATACCTAAAAACAACTGATAAAGCTAGTATTTAGCGTAATTCATCTTGTTTTTTTCTGATTATTTCACTAATTGCTTCAACAACTTGATTAATGTTTAATTTAGTTGTATCTAGCAAGATGGCGTCATCAGCCTGTTTTAATGGTGATACCTTGCGAGTTGAGTCTTTTTTATCTCGTAATTCAATTTCAGCTTGTAACTTATCTAATGGAGTCGTGATTCCTTTAGCGATGTTTTCATGGTAACGACGGAGTGCACGTTCATGTGCACTGGCAATCATAAAGACTTTGACATCTGCGTTGGGTAACACGGTTGTTCCAATGTCTCGTCCGTCCATCACAATGCCACCTTGGTCCGCGATGATTTGCTGTTGTTTCACCAACTCTTCACGCACTGCACCAATGGCGGCGACGGTCGAAACATTGTTTGTGATTTCTGGTTGCCGAATGGCTTCAGTTATTTCTTGGTCACCAATAAAGACCCGCTGTACTGGATCTCCTGGTAAGAATTTAATTAACGTTTGCTGTGCGATGTTCGTCACAGCTGAATCATCCGTTAAATCAACTTTAGCTTCCAGCGCCGCCACGGTAATTGCCCGATACATGGCGCCAGTGTCACAGTAGACATAGCCAAATTTTTTTGCGACTAACTTAGCCACCGTACTTTTTCCAGCAGATGCTGGTCCATCAATTGCTACCTGTAATGCTTCTGTCATTGCCTATTCCGACTCCTATTTAACTCTGATTTGTTGGCCTGGCGTTAATGTTGCTCCGCTACTCAAGCCGTTTAGTTGATACAATTCATCAACTGAAATACCGTTGTTGACTGCGACCCGGTAAGCCCCTTGTCCAGATTCAACAGTCACGTACTTTTCATCTGCATTAGAACTGCTAGAACTCGAACTAGATGTCTTTTTTTCCGAACTAGCAGAAGCTTTTTTTGAGCTAGTAACTTTACTGTTTTCTACAGAAGTTTTAGCTGAACTGGCCGAACTCTTTTTTTTACTACTAGATGCACTGGCCACCTGCTCCGTATTACTTGGATGATTAAATGAATTTTGGTGATTCACCCAATAGATGATTGGTGTGGCAGCTAAAGCAATAATTACCACAATCAACAGCGTGGTGAACATTGTATGGTGTGAAGTTTGTCGCCGTCTTCTAGTTCTTGACAGGTTACCCTCTTGATCTTTATCTTGATCATCACTAAAAGTTTTTTCCCAAGGTTTTGTTTCTTTTTTCTGTTGGTCCTCCCGATTGCCACTCATCAAGCGTGCCCCCTTTGCATTTTCATTTACTTAATTGTATCATACCGCATTTTATTTTTACTTAAGATTTTACAAAATATAGTTGATTGAGTCTACTCTGCCAACTTTGGACGTTTGGTTTTATCGATGTTTTCTCAATTTTTTTCAATCCCAGTTGTTCAATGTTTAATGGATTATCGAAACCATCACAACAGCTCTCATTGTGATTTAACAATTGTTCACCAAAATAATTCAAGATAACCGCCCGACGACACTCAGTTGTATTCACGTATTGTAGTAATTGGTCTAAATTATGGCGATTCTTTTGACGTTGCTGCTGAAAGATTTGAATAATCTGTTCCGCTTGTAAGTGCTGGGAGCGATAAAAGTCTAGTAAATCACCCACATCCCCCAACTGCTCCGCCTTAACTTGCCCAGACATAAAATCATTGACCACTGCATCACTAGGAATCGTCAAATCACTGAGATTAACTTGGATATACTCATCCCCTGGTGAATACAAAATGACCGCTAAACTTTGCTGACCATCGCGACCGGCCCGGCCAATTTCTTGCACATAATTTTCTAGGTTAGCGGGCACATGATAATGAATGACAAAGCGAATATCTTCTTTATCGATTCCCATCCCAAAGGCACTAGTAGCACAGATCACTTGGAGTTGATTGTTCATGAATTGATGTTGAATCTTGTAACGGGTGGTTTGACTCATCCCCGCATGATATGCTGCCACGTTCAGACCAGTTTGTTCTTGTAACCACTGTGCCACTTGGCTGGTTTGTTTTCGACTAGAAAAATAGACAATTCCAGCCCCACCTAACGTCTTCACTAACTGCAGTAATTGGGTTTGCTTGTCAGTTTGCGAGGTAGAAGTTTGGACGCTCAAAAAAATATTTGGGCGATTCACCGACTGTCGCACCACCGTGACTTGTCGCACCCTTAAACCTAATTTGATTAGAATGTCATCTTGCACTCGCTGCGTCGCAGTGGCGGTTAACATTAAGGTCACATCATGGGAAACGTCCGCTAACAGTGTTTTTAATAATAAGTACTGCGGCCGAAATTCAGGCCCCCACTGAGAGACACAGTGTGCTTCATCAATCACAATCATCGCAATCTTAATTTGCTTTAATTGCGCCATCACCTCTGTCTTGGTG
The DNA here is from genome assembly GCF_005405445.1 of Paucilactobacillus nenjiangensis. GTDB lineage: Bacteria > Bacillota > Bacilli > Lactobacillales > Lactobacillaceae > Paucilactobacillus > Paucilactobacillus nenjiangensis. The sequence goes on along the minus strand of NZ_BJEB01000006.1, from coordinate 7,010 downwards.
ATTGTTTCCGGTGAGGCAAAGATGTACTTGAAATGCGCTAAATGATTCATCGTAGCTTGTTGTTGAGCGCGGGTCTGAATTGAACTCAACATCGTCACCTGTTTTTCACCTAACTGACGTAACCGATTCACTTGATCTTGCATTAGAGACAATAACGGTGAAATCACAATCACGCTACCTGGTAAAATACGAGCTGGCAATTGATACAATAGGGTCTTGCCAGCGCCAGTTGGTAAAATAGCTAAGGTATCTTGGTGATTCAAAATTGCTTCAATCACCGGTTGTTGGCCTGGCCGAAAATCATCAAAGCCAAATTGTTGTTGTAAAACTTCATGTAATTGTTGCTCATTCATGACTGGTACTCCTCATAATCTGAAACAATCGAAAGTTAAAGAAATCTAGGTTCTTATCGCCACTCACATTTTGCACTTGCCAATCATCAATATTTCCAGCATATTGAGCGTCAAAATCCGCCAGTTGTTCCGCAGTTAGTAACCGCTGATATGGAAATTGAGGACCATCAAAAATAGCCGCTTCCAATAAGTGTTCGCGGACCGTGCTTAATTTCAAAAACCGTTGTTGTTCAATTTGTGCAATCGAATGATTCGCTACAAACAGTTGGTAGGTCACATAGCCACTATGACTCATCGGTGACTCAAGATGTAAGTCGGCAAATAACTGTTTTAATAACGTCGTTTGCTGATCAGCATATTGCATTAACCCGACAATTAAATCATTGGCCATAATCTCGCCATCAATTGACGGCAACTTTAGTTTTCCCGTTAACTGGTCAATCGACAAGCCGGGGCTGTCATGACCGACTAATAATTCCGTCATAAAGGTGGCTTCGGTTTCACTTAAGGTACCTAAAAAACCGGTTAACTCGTCCTTAAAATCTTGAATAATGGCCGCTGATTTGTTGGCAGCAAACCATCGCTTTACGTACCTGAGTTCATGATCTTCAAACGAAATCGGCGCATATTTGGCATTTTCATAACTAAACTCCGAAATCACCTGACTGGCAAACATCAGCCGTGGCCAGGCAGCATTCACTTGATAATTTAAATAGTCACTGGTAAACCGTGGTTGGTAGTGCTGGCTCAAGAATTGGGCTTGCACTGCTTTTCCCTGGGACGTTAATAAAATAAATTGATTATCTAGCTGTAGCAGTCCATCGTCTTGCATTTGGCGTAATTGCCCATCAAAATCAGCGCGCACTAATTGGCGGTCGCTACCGAGCCAATTTAAAATACCATAACGAAGTCCCCAAAATAACGTCGTCACTGTATGGCGATTGGTTAAGATATTCTCAATCACGCGCATCCGTCGTGGCTGTTGATCTGATAATAATGTAATTAAATAAGTGTCCACGATAAACTTCCTTGTCTTTAAGTATCGATGACCGAGCCCATCGGCTAATTAAATCCGTCCAAAATAAAAATTATCCAGCTTTTACACTGAATAATTTACTTTATACTATTAAGTTATGCGAGTTAACGGTTGGCGTCAAGGAATTTATTTGGCCGTCCGTTTCCCTAGCCAGTGGTTTAAACGTGTCGCCACAAACCAAAAGACCACCCCAACCACAATTCCCTTGATGATATTAAATGGAACTACGCCAAACAAGACCATTTGGGCCAGTGGAATTGATAATTTCATCCCAAACACAGCCATATACACCGGAATAATCACTAACCAATCTAGTAACGACATGATTACCGTCATGGTGAGGGTACTACTAATCACACCCCAACTCATCTTCTTTTTCATCGACCAGTCACGGCCCAAGAAGTAGTGATAAGGGATAATCAACGTGAGCGAAGCTAAGAAATTGCTCCCCACGCCAATCAATTCGCCTAATGACATTCCATAAATAATGGCATGTAGGAGACACTTAATCGCGGCAATACAAACTGCCCCAATGGGTCCATAAATGACTAAACCTAATAACACCGGAATATCTGAAAAATCAATTTTCAAAAACGGTGTGATTGGAATAATCGGAAATTCAATAAACATGAGGACAAAAGCCATCGCACCTAACAGTGCCATCATGACTAATTTCCGGACATTGAACTCTTTGCTGTTGCTCATCATAAAAACCTCCGTGGAGGCCATCTTCACGATTGACGTTCGAAAAGAAAAACCGCAAATCAAATAAGATTTACGGCTATTAATTAGCGAAAATCTTCTTTATACCAGACTCTACTGTCGGCACTCGGAATTCCACCGAGTTCAGCTGCACATAATGCAGGTCGCGGGCTATTACCGCCGGTCGGGAATTACACCCTGCCCTGAAGACGAACCTATTAAATTTTTTTGGCGTACTCACATACGCTTCAGTTGCATTGTATCAAATGATTTTGTAACCTTCAATACTTTTGTACCAAAAGTTATTCAGTTGTCCCTGTTTGCTTTCTCAGTTCTAGCACTTCACTCGTTCGAAGTGGGCGATATTGGCCACTAGGCACGCCTTGTAAATTCAAAAAGCCATAAGATTCCCGATGAAGTTTGATAACTTCGTGGCCAACCGCTTTCAGCATTTTCTTAACTTGATGATTGCGCCCTTCATGAATGGTTAATTGTATTAACGACGTCTTTTTTGAGGTATCGGTATCGAGTAACTTTGTTTTGGCCGGTTTAGTTTTCCGTCCATCCACTTTGACCCCAATCCGTAACTGTTTCATTTCTTCATTACGAATAATACCTTGGACCTTAGCAACATAGGTTTTTTCAAATTCAAACCGTGGATGTGTGAGTTTGTTCGCCATTTCCCCATCGTTGGTCAACAGTAACAGACCGGTTGTATCATAATCTAATCGTCCGACTGGGTAAACACGAGTAGTGACGGTGTCGGCCAAGATATCGACCACCGTCTTTCGACCCTTATCATCTTTCGCTGATGAGATCACGCCACGTGGCTTATTAAGCAGGTAATACACCAACTTAGCATGATTTAACGGAATGCCATCGACACTTACCTGGTCGTGCACACCGACTTTAATTCCTTGTTCCGTCACTGTTTCGCCGTTAACTTGGACGTGGCCTTCTGCAATCAAGACTTCTGACTTTCTACGTGATGCCACGCCGGCCTCAGCCATTACTTTTTGTAGTCGTTCCATGTTGTTCTCCTTCGCGTTGCCGCTTTTCAAATGCTTGTAAAAATAAATTGCCAGACATCTCTTCTGGGTCAATGTCGGTTTGTTCGCTCAATGGGGGTAATTGTTCTAAGGTATGTAAGCCAAAATAATCTAAGAAATAACTACTTGTAATATACAAGAACGGACGGCCTGGGGCATTTAGTCGACCATTTTCTTCAATTAAATTTTGTAAGACGAGCTTTTGCACGGTGGCGGAACTCTGCACCCCGCGAATTTCATCAATTTCTAAGCGGGTAATTGGTTGCCGGTACGCTATAATTGCCAATACTTCTAATGAAGCTTGCGACAATGGCGTACTCAATGGCACTTCAAAATAACGCTTAATGATTGGCGACAATTCTTGTTTCGTTGCCAAGCGATAGGTTTGATCACTATTTAATAAAATTAAGGCTGAATCATTATCTTCCGCATATTTTTCCGCTAATTTATCCAACATTAAACTAATTACTGGTCGCATAAGCCCAGTAATTTGCTCAATATCAGTCACAGTGATGCCCTCATCACCACTAATGAATAATAGTCCCTCAATCTGCTCCAAATTGGTCATCGTTATACCCCTCACTCTTTGGTCCGATAGCAAGTGTCAAAGGGCCAAACGTGTCATCTTGATTAATTAATATTGCTTGATGCTTAGAAAGCTCCAGAATTGCAAAAAAGGTGGTCACCAAATCTTCAACCGTCACTTGATCTTCAAACAAATCTTCGAAATTCTGGGTACCGGTAATCACTTGTTGTAAGACCGTCTTGATTCTGGCTGAAATACTTTCGGCCTCACCTTGGACCGTCTGATTCAGCGGTTGATTAATTTGTTTACGTTTCAAAACTTTATCAAAGGCGGCTTGTAATTGTTGAATGGTGACCCCTGGTGCTAATTTAGAACTAACCACTCCGGCAGGAATCCCCATCGCCTGTCGCGTATATTCTTGCTGGCGCAATTCTTCTTTTTCTTTGAGTTGCTGCGCTGCTTGTTTATAACGTTTATATTCAATTAATTGATCCACTAATTCTTGTCGTGGATCAACTGGTTCTTCATCGTCGACAAATTCATCTTCCACTGGTTCGTTTGGCAATAACATCCGACTCTTAATCGACATTAAAGTGGCCGCCATTACTACATATTCGCCTGCCACTTCGAGTTGGTTTTCTTTCATATTATGCAAGTAATCCAAGTATTGGCCAGTGATATCACTGATTTGAATATCGTAAATATCCATCTCTGAACTACGAATTAAATGCAGCAATAAATCCAGTGGTCCTTCAAAATCGCTAACTTTAATCGTTGGCTGGCTGATTGGCGAGAGATTGTCATCATTGGCCATGTTGCATTCGCCTCCAATTAGTCACGATGGGTTGTGTCTCCAACGTGCCCATCAATCGCTTGCCTGGGTACTTGTCACTAATCGCACTTAATAAGCCAAAAATATCACGACCAGTCCGGTTAGTCGGGGTAAATGATAAACGGCGAATTAAGACATAATCTTCACCGACTTCACAACAGCCGATGCCAATAAAATGATCATCTTCATCGCGCCACAAATAAACCGGCCGACTTTCACTCTTTAAATGCCATTGCATTTCTTGTTGAAGTCGAGCCAGCGGTTTTAATTCTGGTACAAACGAAAGCAGTCCCATTGCAATTTTTTCGTAATCACTACGATAGTTTACTAGCATTGAATTGCTCCTTTAAATTTCTTCAGTTTATTTTATCATTTTACGCCCGTGGATGAAATTGTTTATAAACTTCCGCCAATCGTTTTTGCGAAATGTGGGTGTAAATCTGGGTGGTAGAAATATCGGCATGACCTAATAACTCTTGGACCACCCGTAAATCAGCCCCATTTTCCAAAATATGGGTTGCAAATGAATGGCGTAAAGTATGCGGCGTGACATTCTTGGTAATTCCAGCCTTCACCACAATGGCTTTCAAATTTTTCCAAATACCTTGCCGAGTCAATTGACGGCCATGGGCATTCAAGAAAATGTATTTACTCGATTGTTGTTTTAATAGGGTTTCCCGGGCGCCATTTATATACTTCTGTAACCAGTCAATTGCAACCTCACCGATGGGAATAATCCGTTCTTTATCACCTTTTCCAAGTGGTTGAATTAGTCCCATTTCTAAATGTAACTCATCCATCGATAAATTGATTAATTCACTAACTCGCAAACCCGTTGCATACATGACCTCTAAAATCGTTCGGTCACGAATCCCGAGTGGCTTGGAAACGTCTGGCACGGCTAGCAAGCGTTCAACTTCTTCACTAGTTAAGACTTGTGGTAAATGTTGGGCCCCTTTAGGTGGATCAATATGCACCATTGGATTGGCTTCAATTTTTTCTTCATTGGTTAAGTACGAAAAAAACTGGCGTAATGTCGACACTAAATGCGCCACTGAACTTTTAGCCTTTTTTTCGTCTTGCAACTTAGCTAAATAGTTCAGCACGTCATAGCGATCAACTTTATCCCAGCTAGTAATTTTTTGTTCGGTTAGAAATTCTGAAAAGGCAACTAAGTCTTGTTTATAGCTAATAATCGTATTTTCGACTAACCCTCGTTGAATTCGTAAATAATGCAAATAATCTTGCAATATATCATTCATCGATTATTCTCCGTCTGATTTGTTTAATAACCTTAATTCACCATCAACTTGTTCCACCAAGCGTTGTTTTAATAAATTACCAATCGCCCGCTTGAATTGGCCCTTACTGATGCCAAAGACATCCCGAATCGTTTCTGGATCACTTTTATCGGTGTAAGGAATTGAATTGGTTCCAGAATGTTCCATCATTGCGACTAACATCTGGGCGTCTTCAGGAATAGCTTCATAAGCCCGTGGTTTCATCGATAAGTTCAAGGTGCCGTCTGGACGAACACCGATGACCCGTACTTTAACTTGCTGACCGAGTCGAGGTTCCACATCCCGTTCGCTCGGGTGAATAAAGCCTAGATAATATTCGTCAGTCAACACCAACGTACCGACCATTTTTAAGCGATAAACGGTGGCAGTCATATCCACGTTCTTTAAATGATCATCCGCACGGTTGGCGATGGCCGTATACATCTCTTCATCGGCTAATTGGCCCCACATCCGGTCATGATTATCAAACTTCAAGCCAATCATCAACTTATCACCTTGTTGAGGCCACAATGGCTTAACAGTAGGTAATTCATCCAATGAGACAACTACATCCTTATTAGCTAAACCAATATCCACAAACACACCTAAATCACGACGAACGGCCACAACCGTCCCGTAAGCGAAATGTTCGCGGCGAACTTCCGGAATTTTGGTTGTCATTTGGAGTTGATGATCTTCATTTTCATAAACAAAACCCTTGACCATCCCTCCAATGTGGAGTTCTTTGTCCATTTCCTGCTTGGGTAATTTGTATGTTTCACCGTCAATCTGTACAAAGTAATTGTCGTCATTATCGTCAATCATTTTGGCAGTGACAATATTTCCTAAATTTGGATTCATTATTTTTCCTCGAGATTCTTATATTCCATATCGTTATTCATTTTACACGTAAACAACTGAATATGAAAGCAGCTAACGTAGATACTTCTATTCAGGCGCTATTTTACTGCAAAAAAACTGACTAACATTAGTGGTGAATCATAATTCGACGGAATTATGATTCACCACTTTTCCTTTTTTGTTAAAGTGGTAATGAAGTTGACATGTCGAGGTTCTATTTGGCGCACCTTCTGGTGACGTCGTAACAAAAACTGGCAACTTCATTTGGTTCACAAATTAACTCGCTCGAAGTCTGTTGGCTATTTAAAGTCGTGTATTGAAAATTGAGATGAGTGAATCAGTGAATACAACTTTCATAAAGGTGGTAGTTA